>JACPDV010000276.1 GCA_016183835.1 Armatimonadota bacterium | reverse complement strand
AGCGGCGCGGCCCAGCCTGGCGCGCGACGCGGTAGCTGACGCCACAGACCGGCGTGTCGCTCAGCACAGCCGCGTCGGCAGCGGTGAACGGCGCCGCGTACGCGCTGTCGAGCGTGGCCCAGCGCACGGCGTCGGGCAGGTCGGGGAACTGGTAGAGCACGACGTCGCCGGCCAGGGCGCAGTCGCTGTCGAAGGCGAACGGCCGGCCCGCCGGCGGATCCGGGAGCGGTACCGGCAGGCCGGGATCGGAGATCCAGGCCAGGGTCAGCCGAGTGACCTGCGTCGCGGCGGTGCCGGCGAGGCTCAGCCGCAGGTAGCCCACGGGCCCGGGCAGGCCCTCCGCCGGCGCAGCCCACGCCGACGCGCGAAGCCACACGCCGTCGAACGCGGTGTCGAACGTGGAGATCGGCAGCACCCCGTCGGACCACTGCTTGACCCGCCATGGAGCGGGCCGGCAGCCCTCGCCGAGGTATACCGCCAGTAGGCCGCGGCGGCAGGCGAGGTGCCCTTCGGGCGTGATGCGGAAGCCGCCGTCGAGCACGTGCGGCCCGCCGGTGTAGACCTCCTCGAAGCTCGGCAGCCGGGCGGCGCTGGCGGCGAAGTACTCGAACGGCGCGCCATCGCGGTCGACGGACGGGTCGAGCATGCCCACGGCGGCGAGCAGCCCGGCCGTGCATCGGAGCCAGGCTGCCAAGGCGGTGCCTCCCGTCCGGCGGCGTCAGAGGGCCAGGTGCACGTAGAGGTAGAGCAGCGGCGCCGTGACGATCAAACTGTCGCAGCGGTCGAGCACGCCGCCGCGGCCGGGGAAGAGCCGGCTGTACTCGCTGACCTCGGCCTCGTGTTTGAAGATGGCCGCGCCCTGCCGGCCCAGCTGGCCGAACAGCCCGAGCATGGCGCCCAGCACCACCCGGTGCACCAGCGACGCCCGCGCCGCCTGCTCCGCGCTGACCGCGGCCGACGGACTCACGCCGACATTGAACACGCTGCCGGCCAGCAGAGCGACGCCCACCCCGGCCACCGCGGCGGCGAGCAGCGCCTCGTGCCCCCCTGCCGAGGCCGCGCCCTCGGCCCGCGGCTTGCCCTCCATCATCCGCGCCACCACGTAGGCGGCGGCGTCCGCGGCCATCGTCACGGCGAGGAGGAAGAACATCAGCCGCTTGCCGAACGGCCAGTCGGGGCCGGGCGCGGTCTGCGCGGTGGGGTCGGGCTGGTAGCCGCGGAGGAGCACGAGGGTGCTGAGCATCAGCCCGCAGTAGACGCAGGTGAAGACGGTGAGGCTGACCGCCGCGGTGGGCGAGCGCCCGGCTCCGGTGTTGAGATGGAGGGCGAAATCCACCAAGACGAGCAGGACGAGCAGGGCCACCACCGCCAGCCCGTAGCCCTCCAGGTCGCCGGCGAAGCGGGCGGCGGCGAAGACGAAGGCGAGACAGACGGGGTAGACCGCCTCGACCGCCAGCCTCAGGCGCCGGCGGCTGGCCACCCAGCGCAGCTCGACCGCGGCGAGGAGCGCCAGGCACGCCACGCCGAGGGTCAGCAGCCAGCCGCCGAACCAGGCGAGCGCCACCCAGGAGCTGACGTACAGGAGGCCGTTGGCGAGCCGGCGCGGCATCAAGCCTCCTCCAGCCGGGCGCGGGCGGCATGGTGCTCGGCCCGCGAGCGCACCCGCAGAGCCAGCTCGGCGTAGGGCGAGAACTGCACCACGCACGGCGCGCCGATCAGCTCGCCGAGTTTCTGCGCCACCTCGGACAGCGACGCCCTGCCGGCCTTCAGCTTGATGGCGAACCCCACCCCCAGCGCCTTGACCGCCTCGACCCAGTTCGCCTCCTTGTTCAGCATCCGCTGCAGCCGTGCGGTGTGAGGGAGCAACGCCGGCGGACGCACCACGCCCAGCCCGGTCCACGCCACCACTTCGCCGGCGAAGGGCAGCACCGGCCAATCGAGCGGGAAGGCGGCGAGCAGCCGGCTCTCGCGCACCACCGCCCACGTGGCCGCCGCCGTGACGGGCGCATGCGCCAGGAAGTGCTCCACCATCGCCGGCTCGATGAGCGGGCCGTTGGCCGGCCAGATCAGCCACTCGGGCTCCTCGCCGTACTCCTCCAGCAGCCCGGCCAGCCGGTCGCCCAGGGGCGAGTCGGAGAGCACGGCGGTGTCCACCTCGTCCAGCGCCGCGGGGTGATCGCGGTAGGCCGTCGGGCCGCTGAGCAGGATCCGGTCCACGTCGCCGCAGCGCCGCAGGGCTTGCGCGGCGTAGCTGAGGAGCGGCCGGCCGGCGAGCGGCAGGAGCCCGGGCGCCGGCGCCCGGCCCGCCAGCCCGTTGCCGAGCTGGTCGCACTCGATCAGGATTGCGGTGGCCATGCGTCTCGTCCCACCTCCCTTTCCCTTGTCTTGGACCACCTCCTCCCCGCGAAGGTGCGGGCCGGCGCGCCGCGAACTCCACCCGGCCACGGAGACACCCCGCGTGACGGTCACGATTCGCGCCTTCGCCTCGGCCAAGGCGCTCCTCGGCGGCAACACCATCACCCTCGACATGCCCGACGGCGCGCGGGTGGCCGACGTCTGGGACCGGCTCTGCGAGGGCCGCCCGAAGCTCGCCGAGCTGCGCCTGCGCGGGCTGGCGTTGAACCGTGAGTACGTGGACTGGGACGCACCGGTGCACGACGGCGACGAGCTGGCGACCGGCAGGTCGCCCGTCTGCCAATGCCGTCCGGCCTGGGCGACCTGCCGGTCGCCCCAACCGGGTGGCTCGCCGAGGTCCGTCCGCGATCGGTGAGGCCGCCATGGTGACCCTCACCACCGAACCCCTGGACCCCCGCGCGCTCGAGGTGCTAGTGGATGACCCGACCTGTGGCGCGCTGGGGACGTTCCTCGGCAAGGTGCGCAATCACCACCGCGGCCGGCCGGTGGACCACCTCGAATACGAGGCCTTCGAGCCCATGGCCGTCGAGCGGATCGAGGCCATCCTCGAGGAGTGTGCCGCGCGCTGGGAGCTCGGCCCGATGGCCGTGGCGCACCGGCTGGGGCGGCTCGAGATCGGCGATGTAGCGGTGGTGGTGTGCGTCGGCTCGGCGCACCGCGACGCCGCGCTGGCGGCCTGCGGGTACATCATGGACCGGATCAAGGACGACGTGCCCATCTTCAAGCACGAGACGTGGGCCGACGGCACGAGCGAGTGGGTCGGGCCGGAGGAGGCGGAGGCATGACGGACGCTACCCAGCGGCGCCGGCGGAACCGGACCCTCGTCGGCTGCGGCGTCGGCTGCTCGCTCATCTCCCTGTGCGTGCTGCTCCTCCTCTGGTTCCTCGGCAAGCAGGCCCTGGCGCTCTTGATGACCGGCGAGCACTTCGCCAAGGCAGTCGCCGCGGGCGACGCCCATGCCGCTTGGGGTCTGGTGGAGCCCGGACTGCAGAAGACCGTGACCGAGAAGGACCTGGCGACTGACCTGAGCTGGCTTCAGAAGGAGCTTGGCCTGCCTATCGCGACGAAGCTCACGGGCCAGCGGGTAGACCCCGACTCCTCTTGCACAGTGCTGGTCTTTTCGCTGGCGGGGCCGAAGGGGTCTGGCGGCGTCGAGGTCTCCATCAACCCGAACAACCGGCCCTTCCTCGTGGACGGCTGGAAGCTCAGCCCGGTGCCGCCCGCGCGGACCAAGCCCGCGCCCAAGGCCGTCTCAAAAGGCAAGCCGTGACACTCCCAGCCGTGCTGCTGTTGGCGCTGCCATCGATGGGCGGCGTAACCCGTGACGGCGGCACCTGGGTGGTGACCGCCGGCGCCACCGAGGTGCGGTTCGACGCGGGCACCGGGGCGATCGTGGGCGTGTCGCAGACGGGCCGGGCCGGCGGCATCTGCCGCGGTGGCGAGAACGGCCTGTGGCTGCTCCAGTTCGGCGACGGCAAGACCCTCGACGCGGCCGGCTACCGCGGCAAGCCCGCGATCACTCCCCAGGGCGATGCGCTGCGCCTGGCCTGGACCGGCGGCGAGGCCGACGTGACCGTCACCGCGGCGGGCACCGCCGACGGCGTGGCGCTGACCGCCGAGGTGGCGCCCCGGGGCAAGGTGATCACCGCCCTGGCGCTCCCCGGCCGGCTGCGCTTCGACCCGGCGGGCTTGGAGCGCATGGTCTGGCCGCAGAACGGCAACTCCGGCGTGGGGCTGGCCCTCAACCGCAAGTACTTCGAGCGGCAGCCGGAAGACCAGCCGCACGGCTGGAGCGTGGTCCACGAGCAGGGCGGGCCGGCCGGTTACCAGGCCTTGTACGGCGGCGGGTTGGACCAGAAGGCCGACCAGATCCCGCCGGCCAAGCTGACCGTGCCGCCCGCCGCGCGTGAGTGGCTCGGCGAGGCGGTGGCTCGGCGGGTTGAGTCGTCCACCGCGATGGTCAACCGCCCCTGCACCCGCTCGCAGGCCGAGCTGGTGCTCGCCGATTCCGCCGATGGGCCGTTCTTCTGCGGCTCGTCACTCGGCGGGCAGGGCCGTTTGTGGCGGCTCGGCGGCGCGGTCGGCGAGCGCGAGGAGGCGCTGGCCCTCGACCTCGTGACCGCGGTGATCGACAAGCTCGCGGCGAACCCCGGCGCGCGGCCGAAGATCGGGCTGGTGGACCTGCTCCGCGGCCCGGCACGCGGCTCGTGGTGCATTGTGGAGATCGACCGCTGGCTCGACCGACTCCGCCGGCTGCCAGCCGTGGCGGCCGGGCGGTGTCAGGTGGTCTCCCTCACAGGCCCGGCGGCGATGCTGGCCGCGGCCGAGTCGGAGGAGTTCCTGGCCGTCCTCAACCCCTACGGCGAAGCGGTGCCGGTACCGGCCGGGCAGGCCATCGCCGACGTGGTGGCCGCGGTGGGGCGCTACGTCAAGGCCGGCGGCAACTGGTTCGAGGTCGGCGGCTATCCCTTCTACTACGCTCTCCGCCCGCTGCGCTTCATGCAGATGACCGAGACCTACCCGACGGCCTTCGCCGACTTCGTGCACCTCGATGGCGCAGCCGGGTCGCTGTCCATGTACCGCGTGCAGCCGCGCGACTGGGAGCCCTGGGCCGGGGCGCAGGACCCGCGTGCGATCTTCGTCCCCGGCTGGATCGCCTGCGGCGGCGACGAGCAGGGCGGCTGGACGGAGCGGAAGTACGCCGCCTGGGTGGCCGCCGGCAGCCGCTGGACCTGCCCCCCGGTGCGACTCGTGGCGGGTCGCACTGCGGCGGACGACCTGGCCACTTACTGCGCGGCGAACCAGATCAACCGCGGGCTGGCCGACAAGGTGCCGGCCGCAGTGCTCCCCGTCCTCAAGTCGGGCGTGATGGTGAAGTACGACTCGCCCTTCCGACAGGACGTGTCCGGCCTGCCGAAGCTCCCGGCCGGCTCCCTCCTCCACTTCTCCAACTACCTTCACGGTGGGTTCGACAAGCAGTACCCGGACCATCTTCCGCCCCACCCGTCCCAGGGCACGCCGCAGGAGCTGCGCGAGTTCTTCGACCGGGCGCACGTCGCGGGTCAACTGCTGATGCCCTACACCAATCCCACCTGGTGGTGCGACGAGCCGAAAGGGCCCACCTTCGAGCGCGAGGGCGACGCACCGCTGCTGCGCGGGCTGGACGGCAAGCTCTCCTTCGAGCGTTACGCGCAGAACGTGGGCTGGACCGTATGCCACTGGCACCCGGCGGTGCAGGCGGCCAATCGCGAGACGGTGCGGCAGTTCAGCGCGGACTACCCTGTGGACGTGCTGTTCCAGGACCAGTGCGGCGCGCGCGGCTGGCACTGGGACACGAATCCGGCCTCGCCCACGCCGTACGCGTACACGGAGGGTCTGCTGTCGCAGGTGGACGAAGACAGCCGCCGCAAGCCGCTCAGCACCGAGTGTGGCTGGGACCGCGTGGTCAACGGCGAGACGCAGCTCTGCGGCATGAGCTGGGGCATCGTGCCCACCGAGGGCGGGCCGAGTTGGATCACGCTCCTGCGGGAGCAGGTGCCGACCGAGACCTGGACCATCTTCCCCCTGGCCGAGTACATCGCGCACGACAAGACGATGATGCTCCACCACGACTTGGGGCAGTTCGTCACCAACCGCGAGGTGCTGAGCTGGACCCTCGGCCTGGGCTTCAGCCTGAGCGTGAGCTGCCCGCCGGGTCGGCTGGGTGAGGACGGCGCGCGGGAATGGCTGAACTGGCTCGACCGGCTTCAGAAGTCGGTGGTCGCGCGCTACATCGGAGAGCCGGTCCGCTCGTTCGAGCACGTGCGCGGCACGCCCGAGGCCAAGGGGGTGATCCGGGCCGCTTACGGTCCGGTGGAGCTGGTCGCCAACCTCGACGCCGAGCCGCGCAGCGAGGCGGGTCACCGGTTGGCGGGCCACGGCTTCCGCGCCACGGCGCCCGGGTTAGTGGCGGGCAACCTGGCTTCGGTGGGTGGACGGGAGTACGCGGGCGACGGGCTCTCGTTCGTCGCCGAGGCACGCGGCAAGTCGGCCGACGTGTGGGTCTACTCGCCGCAGGAGCGCGAGGTGGCCGTGGAGCTGCCGGGCGCCGGGAGCGGCCAGGCGATGGTCACGTTTGACGGTTCGGCGGCGGGAGCGGCTGCGGTGAAGGACGGCCTGCTGGCTGTGCGGCTGCCCCACCGCGCCGGGAAGCCGCGCGTGGATCCGCCGCCGGAAGTGGCGGGCAAGCCGCTTCGCGAGCGGCCCGGCGAGAAGCCGTCGGTGGGCGTGATCGACCTGGGCGCGGGCGCGGCGCCGACCTGGACGAGCGTGCAGCCGGCCGCCTGGGTGGCGGCGCTGGAGCGCTCGAAGCTCGGCGTGGTTCGCCGTCGTGAATCCCTACGGCGAGGGCTTCCCCGCGGAGGGACCGGGGAAGTGGCCGGCGATGCTGGCGGCACTGCGGGACTACGTCAACCACGGCGGGATCTGGGTCGAGGCGGCGGGCTACTCGTTCCACCACGCCATCGTCGGCGCGCCCGGCAACTGGCAGGGCGAGATGGTGGGTCCGGACGGCGCCGGGACGCTCGGTCTGCCGGTCGGCGGCGGCGATGTGGACGCGCCGGCCGAGCCGCTCCACGTCACGGCGGAGGGCCGCGAGCTGCTGGGCGCCGAGCTGTCGGCGGCGGTGGACCGCGCGGCCAGCCCGGTCAACCGCGGCCTGCCGCGCGGGCCTTACGTGCCGGCGCACCTGGCCCTGGTGGCCGGGCCGTCGGGCGACTTCATCGGCGGCTACCGGCTCGATGGCTGGGGTTGGCTGTGGCGCGTGGGCGGGTTCAACCCCAACCCGGAGGTGGCGGTGCCGGTGGTGACGCGGACGCTCGAAGCGCTCTACGGCCGCCCGCCGCTGCCGGTGGCCGCGGGAGGCGTGCGCTACCTCTTCCACGCCAAGGTCGCGCTGCCGTAGGCGGACAAGCGGCTCCACCGGGGTCAAGATGAGGCCGAAGAGGTGAGCATGCCCCCCACGGTGTCGTTGCAGCGATGCCCGGACTACGACCCGCAACGGCTCGACAACGCCCTCGGCGCGCTGCTCGACCCGCTCGGCGGGCTCGGTGAGTTCGTCTCCGCCGGACAGCGCGTGATCCTCAAGCCGAACCTGATCGCTGCCTGCCGCCCGGAGGAGGCCGCCACCACGCATCCCGCGCTGCTCGAGGCGCTCGCCCGACAGGTGCAATCCCTTGGCGCCACGCCGCTGGTCGGCGACTCGCCGGCCTGGGGCGGGCCCGTCAGCGTCGCCGCCGCCAGCGGTGTCACCGAAGTGTGTGAGCGGCTCGGGATCGAGTTCGTCTGCTTCGACCAGCACACGAGGCTCGAGTCGCGGCACCGGCGCGTGTCCTCCCACTTCCACTGCGACCCGCGGCTGCTCGAGGCCGACGTGGTGATCAACGTGGCCAAGCTCAAGTCGCACCAACAACTCGGCTTCACCGGCGCGATCAAGAACCTCTACGGCTGCCTCAGCGG
>JACPDV010000283.1 GCA_016183835.1 Armatimonadota bacterium | reverse complement strand
GGCGCGTCGTGGCCACCGCCGAGGTGGCCGGCAGGCAGCTCACCGAGGATGCTACCGCCGTGGCCGCGACCTTCGAGCTGGGCGACCCTGACCGCTGGGGTGGGGCGACCGACCCCGGCGATGACGCTTCACGGGCGGTGTTTGATCTGTTGCGGCTGGGGCTCCACCGGCTGCCGGCGGCGCGGGCGGGCGGACCCACGGGTGACGAGGCCAGGCTCCTGCTGGCGGTCCGCCGGGCGCGCGGCGTGGCGCAGGCGGCGCTGCCCCAGCTTGCCGATCCGGCCGCGCTGACGCAACTGGTGCGGCGCTACGGCGGGCAGGTCGCCGCATGGGAGCTGGCCGCTGAGCCGGCGGCCGAAGCCGTGAGGGCGGGCGACCGGCGGGCGGCGGCCTTCGGACCGGGCGGGGCGGGCGCGCTCGTGAGGTTGGGCGCCGAGGCGCCGGAGACCGGTGGCGGCGCGGGGCTGGCCGCGCTGGTGGCGCGGGCCAGGGGTGCGGAGCAGCGGCCCGTGGGCGTGCTGGCGCAGGGCTGGGTGGCGGAGCCGTGGGACCGGAGTCTGGCGGCCTCACCGGCGGCCGAAGCGGCGGCCCAACGCGTGACTCCACTGGAGCAGGCGGCCTACGTCGCTCGCGCGGTGCTTCTCGCCCGCGCCGCAGGGGCGGCCTGGTTCGCGTACGCCGGCGAGCTGGCACGAGACGACCCGGAGCATCACAGTCTGGCCGAGGTGGGGCTGCGACCCGACCTGTGCGCTTACGACGGCGACCCGCTCCCGGCCCTGGCGGCGCTCGACCAGGCGATGGACCGCAGCCGTGGCCGCTCGCTCGGCGAGGCCGTGAAGCTGGCGCGTGGGGTGACCTGCCTCCGCTGGGCCGGCCGGCGCCCGTTGGCCAGCCTTTGGCACCAGCGCGACCCGGCCGCCGCTGCGCAGGTGGTGCCCTCGCTGGCGCCCGGGCAGGTCCGCGCGGTGGACCTTTTCGGCCGCGAGCTGCCGCTTCGTGCGGTGGTCGGCGGCGTGGCCGTCCCGGTCACCTCCGCGCCGGTCTACCTAGAGCCCTACCGCCTGGAGTCCGAGCCGTTCGCCGCGGCGCTGCGGGGGGCGGTGCTCACCGGGCTGCCCACCGTCGAGGCGAGGCTGGTGCCGCTGGAGGACGGCATCGGGGTGAGGCTCGAGAACACCGGCAACCACTCCGCTGCCGGTCGTGTGCGATTCGCTGGTGGCGAGGAGGCGTTCGAGCCGCTGCCCCCGCAATCGACTCGCGAGATCCGGTTCGCCGGGCCGGCGCCGGACTGGGGCGTGGACGCGACGCTGCGCGTGACCGCTGATTCCGGCGGGGAGTCGTTCACCACGACGCGGCTGGTGAGGCGGCTGAGCTGCCCGCGCGGCGGAACGTCCGCCGGGCTACCGGTGGCGCGGCTGGTTGGCGGCATGGCTGTCGAACCGAACGACCTCGTTGCGCGTTGTGGGGCGGCATGGGACGCCTCCGGGGTGCGGCTGCGCGTGGAGGTCACCGACGATCAGGTGACTGCCGGCGACGCCGTTGAGGTGCTGCTGACGGCCTGGCGCGCACGGCCACGGGCTACACGGTGACGGCGTCGTGGCCGTGGCGGGCGCCGCTGACCACGGAACCCCGAGCCGGGATGGCGCTGGGGTTCAACGTGGTGGTGCGCGACGACGACGGCGCCGGCGAGCACACCGCGGTGGCCTGGCTGCCTCAGGCCGGCGCGCCCGGCTGGCTGGTCCTCCGCTAGGCTACACGCTCCTGCCCCCTGCCCGCCCCGATCGCATCATGCGTTGCGGAGCAGTTGCATGAGCGCAGCGGTGGCGGGTGGGCTGACCGACGAGCAGACCGGGACTTTCCGGCGAGAGGGCTGGCTGGTGCTGGAGGGGCTCGTCAGCAGGTGGCGTGGAGGAGCAGCGCCCGTCGTCCGCTGGCATGGCTGAAGACCGCGGCGGCCTCCGAGGTCGGCAAGAGCGACACAGGGATGCCCTGCTGGTCCAGCCAGTCGCGCGCGTCGCGACTGAGCGCCAGGTGCCCGTGGTGCCCGTGGCCGATGTAGAGGTACTCCGGCTTGCCTTTGCAGACGTAGCGAATCTCTTCCAGGCTGACCTCGTGGGCAGTGCCGTGGACGGCCCGGCTGAGCTTCTTCTTGCGGCGCACGACCTTGCCGTTGGCCCGCACCACGACGTCGTTGCCCATCCGCTCGCCGTCCACCATCACCACACCGAACTCGGGCGCCAGCACCACGGGGTAGTCGCTCTTCTGCCCGCCGGCGCTCTTGGCCAGCGCCACCGCGCCGAGCCACACGGCGTTGTCGCCCAGCTCGCTGCGCACCAGGCGGAGCGGCCGGCCGTTCCCCGGCGCCACGTGGGCGCGCACCGCCGCCTCGATGAGGGGCAGCATGAAGTCGCCGCAGGCCTCGATCACCCCGCCGCCGTAGACGATCACCTCCGGGTCGCAGAGGTGGATCACCGTCACGGAGGCGATGCCGATCACCTCGGACGCCCAGGTCAGCGCCTCGGTGACCAACTCGTCGCCGGCGTCGATCGCGTCGCTGAGCACTCCGGACTTGATCCGGTCGTCGGCATCGCCGAGCTGGTCGGCGATGCTGCTGCTCCCCCCCTCGGCCAGCCCCTGGCGGATGCGCCGCTCGATCCCCAGCCGGCTGGCGTACCACTCGAACTCGCCGCCGCCCTCCGCGCCGGTGCGCGCGGCCTCGTGGTCGACGATGATGTGGCCCACCTCGGCACCCAGCGCGTGGTGCCCCACGATCACCTGCCCGTGGACCACCAGCCCGCCGCCGATGCCGGTGCCGACGAACATGCCGAACGCGCTGTCGTACCCCCGCGCGGCGCCCGACGAGCGCTCGCCGAACGTGCCCACGTTGACGTCGTTGCCCACCACCACGGGCACGCCGAACTGGCTGCTCAGGATCTCCGCCACGGGCACGCCGGTGAGCGGGCAGTTCGGCGCCCAGATGCACTCGCCGTTGTCGCCCACCACACCGGGCACCCCCAGCCCGATGGCCGCCACCTGCTTGAGCTTGATGCCGGAGTCCTGGATCGCCTGGTGGATCACCTGCTCGAGCGCCTCCATCAGGTTCTCGGAGTTGTCCGCCGGCGTGTCGGCCTTCGCTTTGCCGTGGATGCCGTCGTCCTCGTCCACGACCGCCGCCAGCATCTTCGTGCCCCCCACGTCCACACCCACGTAGTACCGTGCCATGCTCGGCCTTCTCTTCCTGTCTCTGTCCGCGCGGCGATTATACCGTCGCGCGATCCGGGGTGTCAAAGCCGCGTGGCGCCTCGGGCCGGACACCTCACCCGAAGTGCTCCGCCATCTTCCCCCGCAGGAACGCCGCGCTCTCCACGAGCGGCTCCATCCCCCCGTCGCCGTCCTCGATGCTCACCCACCCGTCGAACCCCGCCCCGCGCAGGATGCTGAAGATCCGGTCGTAGTCGTTCAGCCCGCGGCCGATGATGCCGTGGCACAGGTTGGTCGGGTAGCCCAGGGTGCCGTCTGCCTGCCGCAGCTCCTCCACGGTGCCCGAGGTGAGGTAGCGGTCGCTGGCGTGCATGGTGACCACCCGGTGCTTCACCGCCTCGGACGCGCTCGGGCAGCTCGAGGAACAGGTCCCTCCGCTGCGCGAACTCGCGGTGCTGCCAGAAGCCGTCCTTGAAGTGGTTCTCGATGGCCAGCGGGATCCCGCAGGCTTCGGCGTGCGGCAGGACCGCCTCGATGCACTCGACCACCCAGCCAAGGCCCTGCTCACGCGACACCTCCGGTCGCGCCTGGCCCGAGAGCACCCGGCACTGCACCGTGCCGAAGAGGGCGCACACGTCCAGGATCCGCTTCTGTTTCGCCACCTCCTCGCGCCGTGCCGCCGCGTCGGGGATGGTGAAGTCGGGCGAGTAGCACATCATCGGAGCGGCCAGACCGCGCGCCGCCAGCTCGCGCCGCAGCCCGGCGAAGTAGCCGTCGCTCCATTCGGTGAAGAAGCGGTCGTATAGCTCGACCCCGTCCACCTCCAGCGAAGCCGCCAGGTCGAACCACTCGAGGAGCGACATCTCGCGCGTGACGCACAGCTCGTTGAGGAAGCCCTTGGGGAACACGGCCAGCTTCGCCATCAGCGGATCTCCCAGCCCTGGCCCAGGATTCGCGTCGGCGCGTCGGCTCCTTCGTCGAGGAGCAGCGCCGTCGTGCCGGGGAACCGGTCGGGGAGGAGGTCGAGCAGCTCGGCGCCGCGCACCAGCAGCGCGGTGGAGAGGGCTTCCGCCACAGTTGCCGAGGGGTGCACGACGGCGGCCAGCGCCGCGCCGTCTGCGGTCCGGCCGGTCCGCGGGTCGAGGGCCCGGGCGCGCTCACTGATCGAGACGGCTTGGTCGTGCAAGTGGACCACAGCCAACGGGGGCTCGGACGGCGGTATGCCACTGGCAGCTTGCCTGCCAGTGCTCGGGTCACCGGGGACAACACTGGCAGGCAAGCTGCCAGTGGCACACAGACCGCCTATGCCTACCGGCCAACCGGACCCGTCCGGCGCGGAGCCTCGGGCACAAACACTGCTGGTGCCGGCGTGGATCAGCGCGTTGGCGATGCCGGCCTCGGCCAGGTATTCCATCGCTCGCTCGACGGCGTAGCCCTTGCCGATCCCGCCCGCGTCGATGGCTGTCCCCGCCCGGCCGAACCGGACGGTGCGGTGGTCGGGATCCAGCAGCACGACGGCGCCGCCGCCCAGGGCGATGTCGAAAGCTCCGTCCGTGGCCGCAGACAGATCTCGACACTGCTGGAGGAAGGCGAACAGCTCCGGCTCGACCGGCACCAGTTTGCGCGCGGCCAGGCGGTTGATGCGGCTGAGCTCGCTCTGGGACTCGAACCGGCTAAGCTGGCGATGGAGCCGCAGGATCTCCTCAACGGCCAAGCCGGCTGCGCCGCGCAGCCGCATCGGGTCGTCCCCGTGCAGCGCGATCTCGAAGCGGCATCGCATGGCCTCTACAGAGAGGCGCACCATGTCGGTGGATTGGGGCATGCCCGCGCCGCTCCCGCCGTTGAAACGTCGGGCTACGCCGAACGAAACCCCTACGGAGTTTGGTCATGGGTAGCCCGGCATTTGAATGCCGGGGTACGTGTACCCGATTCGCTCCCGCCGTTGAAACGGCCGGCTACGCCGAACGAAACCCCTGCGGGGTTTGGTCATGGGTAGCCCGGCATTTCAGGGCCGGGCACGGTTGCGACCGCCGGCTATTTCGTGACGATCTGCAGCTTCTCCGCGTCGAACACGACCTCCCGTGTCTCTCGGTAGGCCACTTCCGCCAGCCCCACCGCGAGCATAGCGGGGAGCGCCACCGTGAGCCCGCAGTTGGGCTCCTGCCGGCTGCGCACGCAGTCCATGAAGTTCCGCTGGTGCGCCTGACGCGGCTCCACCGGATCGTCCACCGTCTCGCGGATCGGTTCGAAGTCCTCGGCGAAGATGCGCTCGGGCTTGACCTCGATCAGGTCGCTGCGGCCCAGCAGCATGGTGGCCTCGTGGCCGCGAACCATGGGCGTCAGCCCCTGCTCGTTGGCCGTGCAGCCCGCCACCAGCATGGTGTGGCCCGAGGCGAAGTCCACCAGCATGTGGAAGGTGTCCGGCACCTCGCGGTCCTTCTGCACGAGGACGCTCCCGGTGGCCACCACGCGCACTGGCATCTCCGCCCCGAGCACGATCATCAGCGGGCCGATCTGATGCGGCAGCAGGTCGCCGCAGATCCCGGACGAGTAGTCCCAGTACTTGCGCCAGCGGAAGTAGCGCTCGGCTGAGAAGGGCCGGTCGGGAGCCGGGCCGAGGAACCGCTTCCAGTCGAGGGTCTCCGCGGTGCAGCCGGGCTCGATCTTGGAGTTCCACTCGCCGTCGGTGGAGTTGCGGCAGTAGCTGGTCTGGCTCCACACCACCTGCCCCAACTGGGGCAGCAGCTCGTGGGCCCGATGCCAGACCTTCTGGCTGGTCCACTGCGTGCCGATCTGCAGGACGCGCTTTTGCTCGCGGGCGACCCGCGCCACCTCGACGGACTCCTCCCAGTGGCGCGTCATCGGCTTCTCGCAGTACACGTCCTTGCCGGCGCGCAGGGCGTCGAGGGTCATCTTCGCGTGCCAGTGCTCCGGGCTGGCCACCAGCACCACGTCGACGTTGTCGTCCGCGAGCAGGTCCTCGTAGTTGTGGTAGAGCTTGGCCTGAGTCAGGGCCTGGGCGGCCTCCTTGCGCGGTTGGTAGATGTCGCACACCGCCGTGATGGCGCAGTTGGCCGACTTGTTCTCGATCTGCGCCATGAGGTCGTGCAGGTGGGTGGTGCCCTGCGGGCCACAGCCGATGAGGCCCCAGCTGATGCGGTCATTGGCGCCGACCACGCGCGCCGCGTCCGGCGCCCCGCGCAGTGCCGCCCCGGCCGCCGCTATCGCCGCCCCGGTCAGGAACCGCCTCCGAGTGGTCTGCGGCCGGCCGTCGCTCGAGCTTTCCGCCATCGCTGCCTCCTTCGCGCCTACAAAGTGAACCAGTCGTCCTGGAAGACCACCCGCTGACCCGTCCGCAGCGCCTCGTTGGCGCGGATGCCCACCACCGTGGCCTCAT
>JACPDV010000282.1 GCA_016183835.1 Armatimonadota bacterium | reverse complement strand
GGTGCCGCAGGAACTGGTGGCCGAGCCCGCGGCCCTCGGCGGCGCCCTCGATCAGGCCGGGCAGGTCGGCGATCACGTAGCTGACGTGGTCGTCCACGCGCACCACGCCGAGGTTGGGCGTGAGGGTGGTGAAGGGGTAGTCGGCGACCTTCGGCCGCGCCGCGCTGAGGCGGGAGATGAGGGTGGACTTGCCCACGTTCGGGTAGCCCACCAGCGCGGCTTCGGCGAGGAGCTTGAGCTCGAGCCGCAGGTTGCGCGCCGCGCCTGGCTCGCCCAGCTCGCGGAAGATGGGCGCCTGCTCGGTGGCCGTGGCATAGTGGGCGTTGCCGCGCCCGCCGCGCCCGCCGCGGCAGATCACGTGGCGGCGGCCGGGCTCGGCCAGGTCGGCCAGCAGCGCACCGGAATCGTCGTCGTAGACGAGGGTGCCGGGCGGTACGGCGAGCACCACATCGTCGCCGGCGGCGCCGGTGCGGTCGTTCTTCTCGCCGGGCTGCCCGTCACCGGCAGCGAAGGCGTGCTCGAAGCGGAAGTCGAGGAGGGTGCGAAGGTCGGGCTCCACGACGAAGACGACGTCGCCGCCGTGGCCGCCGTAGCCACCGTCGGGCCCGCCGCGGGGATTGTACTTCTCGCGATGGAAGTGGGAGGCGCCGTCACCGCCACGACCCGCCCTGACCTCGATCCGGGCCTGGTCGACGAACTGCGACATATCAGTCGCCGGCCGCCTCCACCGCGGCGCGCTTGCGCGAGGTGCCGCCGCGCCGGATGGTTTCGTACTTGACCACGCCGTCGATCAGGGCGAAGAGGGTGAAGTCGCGGCCCACGCCGACGTTGAGGCCCGGGAGGATGCGGGTGCCGCACTGCCGCACGAGGATGCTGCCGGCGCTGACCGTCTGCCCGGCGTAACGCTTCACGCCGCGCCGCTGCCCGTTGCTGTCGCGCCCGTTGCGGGCCGGGCCCATGCCCTTCTTGTGCGCCATGTCAAGCCTCCTCGCCGCCCGCGTCGTCGACGGCGCCCACGGCGGCCTCCACGGCCTCGTCGCTGTCCACCTCTTCGAGCCCCTCGGCCTGGAAGGTCTCGCCCCCGAACTCGATCTTCTCCACGGTCACCTGGGTCAGCTCGTCGCGGAAGCCCCAATGCCGCTGGTGGCCCTTCTTGGCCTGGTAGGTGAAGGCTTCGGTCTTCGGCCCGCGGAGGTGCCGGCGGATGCGCCCGTAGACCACGGCACCCTCCACCACCGGCGTACCGAGGAGGACTCGGTCAAAGACCACCGGTGCACCCTCGTCGATCGCCAGCCGCCGCACCGTGATGTAGCGTCCCAGCTCGACCTTGTGCTGCTGCCCCCCGCATTCGATCAGGGCGTACATGCGTCGCGAACTCCTCGCGTGATCTGCGTTGCGAACCGCAATCCTAGCACCGGAGCGGGTTGGTGTCAACGCCGCGCGGTTGACGCTTCCGGGCGCTGCGGTTAGAATTCGGGTGCCCCTCAGCGACGCACTTCCGGGGGCATGTGGAGGCATGCGGATGGCTGCGGATCACACCTACGCTTCGGAATCGGTCACCGAAGGACACCCCGACAAAGTCTGCGACCAGATCTCCGACGCGATCCTGGATGCCATTCTCGCCGGCAACGAAGGGTCCGCCCTGGCCAGCGCGCGGGTGGCACTCGAAACCGCCGTCAAGACCCGCGACGTGGTCCTCCTCGGCGAGATCACCTCGGCCTACACGCCGGACTACGAGGGCATCGCCCGGCAGGTCGTGCGCGACATCGGCTACACCGACGCCGAGACCGGGATCGATCCCGACCACTGCCGCTTCACCAATCTGGTGGAAGGGCAATCCCCTGACATCCATCGCGGGACCACCGAGGAGGCACTCGGCGCCGGCGATCAGGGCATGATGTTCGGCTATGCCGCGCGCGAGACCGACGCGCTCATGCCGCTCCCCATCCACCTGGCTCACGAGCTCTGCCGCCGGCTCGCCGCCGTGCGCAAGGACGGCACGCTGACCTACCTCCGGCCCGACGGCAAATCGCAGGTCACCGTGGTCTACAACGGCGACAACCGGCCGGTGGCCGTCACCCGCTGCGTGGTCGCCACGCAGCACGCGGACAAGGTCAACGGGAGTGGAAATTCACGAAGCGGTTGAGCAGTACATCGTCCGGCCCATCCTGCCCGACGGCCTGCTCGACAGCCAGACGCGCTGGTTCGTCAACCCGACAGGGCGATTCGTGACGGGCGGCCCGCTCGGCGACGCCGGGCTCACCGGGCGCAAGATCATCGTCGACACCTACGGCGGCATCGGGCGGCACGGCGGCGGCGCCTTCTCGGGCAAGGACCCGACGAAGGTGGACCGCAGCGCCAGCTACTACTGCCGCTACATCGCCAAGCACGTGGTGGCCGCCGGACTGGCCGACCGCTGCGAGTTCCACCTGGCCTACTGCATCGGCGTGGCCGAGCCGCAGGCGCTGGGCGTCGAGACCTTCGGCCCCGCGAAGGTGGACAACGGCCGGCTGCTCAAGGCCATTCGCGAGATCTTCGATCCGCGGCCGGCGTCCATCATCCGCGAGCTGAACCTCCGCCGTGCCATCTTCCGGCCCACCGCCGCCTACGGTCACTTCGGCCGCGTCGACGTGGCCCTGCCGTGGGAGCAGAGCGACCGCGTGGAGGCGCTGCGGGCGGCGGCCGGAGCGTGAGCATCGAGTGATGCATGGTGAGTGATGAGTGAGGAGTCCCGGAGGCCAGATCAGGGACTCATCACTCATCATTCATCGCTCATCACTCCACGAGAACCAACGTGCCCAGCGTCGTCGACCCCGAGATCGCTCCCATCCCTCGTTCGCGGCTCCGCGCCTGGTTCGCCTGTCCCGAGCCGGGGTGTGAGGACCAGCACTACAGCCTGAGCGAGATCGTCTACCAATGCCGCCACTGCGGCGGCTTGCTGCAGGTCGAGCACGATCCCGTCCCGCTCGCCGATGTTCCCGCCGCCACCTGGAAGCGCATCTTCGAGCATCGCTTCATGGGCACCCTGTGGCCCTACGGCAGCGGCGTGTGGGGCAAGCGCGAGTGGATCAACCCGATGGTCGAAGACGAGAACATCGTCTCCTTCTTCGAGGGCGGCACCAATCTCTTCTGGGCCGAGCGGCTGGGCCGGGAGCTCGGCATCCCGGAGCTCTGGATCAAGCAGTGCGGCAACACTCACACCGGCAGCTTCAAGGACTTGGGCATGACCGTGTTGGTCTCCCAGGTCAAGCAGATGCTGGCAGAAGGCGCGCCGATCCGCGCGGTGGCCTGCGCCTCCACCGGTGACACCAGCGCCGCGCTCGCCGCCTACTGCGCCTGGGCCCAGATCCCGGCGGTGGTGTTTCTGCCGCGCAACAAGATCAGCATCGCGCAGCTCATTCAATTAACTCGCTCCGGATCGAGGGGCAGAAAACGATAAGCATCGAGCTCTGCCAGCAGTTCGACTGGGAGGTGCCCGACTGGATCATCATCCCGGGCGGCAACTTGGGGAACGTGAGCGCGCTCGGCCGCGGGTTCGAGATGATGCTCGAGCTGGGGCTGGTGAACCGCCGGCCGCGGATCGTCTGCGCGCAGGCCGAGCGGGCGAATCCGCTCTACCAAGCGTACGTCAACGGCTGGGACACCTACCACCCGATGGAAGCCCAACCGACCGCGGCCACGGCCATCCGGATCGGCAACCCGGTGAGTTACCGCCGCGCGATCCGGACGATGGAGCGGTTCGACGGGGTGGTGGAGCAGGCGACGGAGGACGAGCTGTCCAACGCCGCGGCGCGGGCGGACCGCACGGGGTTGTTCAACTGTCCGCACACCGGCGTGGCGCTGGCTGCGCTCGAGAAGCTGCTGGCGCGCGGGGTGATCAAGTCGCACGAGCGGGTGGTGGTGATCAGCACGGCGCACGGCTTGAAGTTCCCAGAGTGGAAGGTGGACTACCACCAGGGCACGCTGGCGGATGTGGTGTCGCACCACGCGAATCCGCCCATCGACCTGCCGGCCGACGTGGGGGCGGTGCGGCGATGTCTGGATGAGGTGCTGGGGAGCTGAGATGCCCTGCGCGGCCAACCACCCAGGAAACGGGGTCTGGCTCGCGCCCCATCGATGGAGGTCAAGGGCCTCGTCCTCAGCAGGCGCGTGCCTGACCCCGTTTCCGGCCGCCGCCGAGGGCCCTACTGTAGCCGGGTGGTGGAGGGGACGATGTCCTCGCGCGCCCGAGGGTCGATGGTCTGGCAGGCCAGGGCGAGGAGCAGGCCGCCGAGGCCGAGGGCGGTGAGGGCGCCGGCGAGCAGCCAGCCCAGACTTGCTCCAAGTCCGGCTGTCACTACCCGCGCGATGACCTCGTGGACTGTCGCGGCCAACAGGGCCATGCCGGCGGCGCTCGCCGCGAAGCCCGGCCAACGGCCGCGGAACGCGGGGCGCGCGCCGGAGAGCATCGCGCCGGCCGAGGCGTAGACCAAGCCCGAAAGAATCGCCCAGGCCAGGAACTGGCACTTGGCCAGAAAGGCCTGCTCGCTATAGGCCCAGATGTCCCATCGGACCAGGGCGGCGCCCCAAGCCAGCAGGCCGACCACTCCCAGCACGCCAGCCCACGCGCCTGCCCGGCCGCCCGCCCCCGCCAGCCTGGCGGCCCCGCGCAGAAGAACCAGACCCAGCAGCAGGTTGGCTGCGGCCACAAGCGACCAGTGGAGCGACGTCAGCCACTCTGATGTCACGAGACACCGCACCACGAAGTCGTGGATCACGACGTGGTCTTCAACGCCTTCGCGGCCAAGCATGAGCACCCCGGCCAGGCGCGAAACGGGGAGGACCACTCCCAGTGTGACCAGCCACCACCCCAGCCGCCGGTTCGGCGCGACCGCCCCGACCGCCGCGTTGCTCATGCGACGAGCGTAGCCCACGACCTTGCCGCCGTCAACGCGGCCTCTCTGACTGCAGCGCGAGGTCCAAGCCGGCGCCGCGCGGCCATCCGGCTCCCTCTCCTTGCCAAGGAAGAGGGCTGGGGTGAGGTCAGTACCGTCCTGGCGTCCGCAGGCACCACTGGACCTCCCCCTGCCCCCTCCCTGGCAAGGAGGGGGTGGCCGGACAGCGAATGGTGGCGCGACTCCCGGAGCAGTACCATGGAGCTGGGCCTCAGCCTGCACGCCCTGACCAAGTTCGGCGACGACCGCCGCCCCTTCGACGACGCCCTCCGCCTCGCCCGCCGCGCCGGCGCCGACCACGTGATGCTGCTCTCCATGCCGGGCGGGCCCAACGTCCAGCCGGCCCAGCCGTGCCCCGCCACCCTCGTCGACGCCGTCGCCTCCGACCCCGAGGAGCTGCTCTGGCTCGTCGGCAAGGCAGGCCTCTACCTGGGGCTGCTCTACACCGGCGGCGTGGACGTGCGCAGCGACGAGGCCGCCGAGGCCTGCCTGCCCGGCCTTCGCAGCCATGCCGCGCTCTGCCAGCGGCTCGGCGTCAGCATCCTCGCCCACAGCGTCGGCCCCGCGCCCGAGCGGTTCCTCAGCACCGCCGACAAGTCCGCCGAGATCGAGCGGCTGGCCGCCCTGATGGAGCGGATCACCGCCGAGTTCAACCTGCGTACCGCCGCGGACGTGCACATCGGCGGCACCGTGGAGACGATGGAAGACGTGCGCTACTACCAGAGCGTGGCGCGCGACGCGATGGTGGGGATCATCCTCAACATCGGCCACATGACCACCGGCGGGCAGCCCGGCTGGGAGCTGCTCGGCGACCGGAGCGTGCGCGTGCCGGTCCTGGCCTGGAAAGACCACCTCTACCCGCCGCCCAGCACCGAGCAGCCGGTGGTGTCGGTGGAGCTGGGGCAGGGCAAGTCGCCCTTCGACAAGTACGCCCAGGTGCTCAAAGGCCGGCGCGACAAACCGCTCTCGCTGGTCTCCTACGAAAACGTGCCGTACGAGGCGGAGCCGGTGGTCGCCGCGCGGTCGCTGGCCTACCTGCGCGAGGTCTGGCGGCGCGCCGGGCTGAGCTGATCAGCCCTCCTGGCCGGCCAGGAGCTGGCGCGCGTGGGCCACCAGCTCGTCGAACCGGAACGGTTTGGCGAGGAACGCATTCGGCCCGAACGGCGTGCCCACCACGCTCTCACCCAGCTCCGCGTCGAGCGAGGAGATCATCAGCACGGGCACGTCGTGGACTTCGCGGAGCTGCGAGCAGACGGCCAGCCCATCGCCATCGGGCAGGAAGAGGTCCAGGACCAGGAGATCGAAGTCCCCGGCCGCCAGGGCGTCGCCCGCGTCGGCGGCGCAATAGACCGTGGTGACCGTGTGGCCCTCGCGCTCCAGCGCCCGTGTGACCAGGTGGGCCATCGCCCGGTCGTCCTCCACCACCAGCACTCTCGCACCCATGGGCCTCTCCGCCGCCCTCAGTTCGCTGCCGGGCCGGCCTTCTCCTGCGTCACCGCCTGCGGCATCCACCCGCGCGCCAGGCCGAGC
>JACPDV010000281.1 GCA_016183835.1 Armatimonadota bacterium | reverse complement strand
AGGGGGCAGGGGGAGGTCCCTACGGCAACGGCAGAGCCGTCCGTTCACAGCCCGCCACAGCGGAGATGCACGGCGATCGCGGCTTGGACTGGACCTCCCCCAGCCCCCTCCTTGGCAAGGAGGGGGTGCCTGTGACGACGCACGGCAGTCACGGGCTGGACTGGACCTCCCCCCGCCCCCTCTTTGGCAAGGAGGGGGTACCCAGAGCTTCACACCGGCCATGCGCCTCACCTCACCAGCACCCGCCCCGACTCCGGGGCCAGCTCCAGCGTCACGCGCCCGCGCTCCGGTGTCAGCACCCGGTCGTGCCCCAGGTCGCGGAGCGGCGCGTCCGCGCCGACAGGCACCGTCACCGCCAGCGGCTGGTCGGTCGGGTTGGCCACGACCACGCCGCGCTCGAACCGTCGGTACTGCGCCGCGCCCAGCGCGCGCCGCGGCTCCAGCGGCCGCCCAAGACGGCACTGGTTGACTAGCGGCCCCAGCGGCGCGCCCGCCGTGAAGCCGTCCGCCCAGAGGAAACCGTTGAGCCGCGCGTAGACGTAGGAGAACAAGACCGTGTCGGTCAGCCGGCCGCCGTGCGCCGGGCCGAGGTAGGGCAGCAGCACCGGCGTCTTGCCGTGCGCCACCGCGTCGCTCAGCCGCGCCGACCACCACGCCAGCTCGCTCGCGTTGGCGCGCAGCTCGGCCGACTCCGCGCCGTAGGGGAACGCCTCCAGCATCTGCGCGTCGCAGGCCGGCCAGTGCGAGGTGAGGATCCCCGTGCAGGTGTTCTGGATCACCACCCGGTCGTCGCCGAAGCGCTTCACGGCGCGGTAGATCTCGCCCAGGAGCTGCTCGTAAGCGGCGGTGTTGGTGGCCAGACCGTCCGCATGGGCGTGCTTGCCGTGCTGCGGGCCGTGGCACTCGGGCACCGGTCCGGCCAGGTCGATGAAGACGCCGTCGTAGCCCAGCTCCATGAGCCGGCGCACCTGCCTCACCGCAGTCGCGTGGAGACCGGGCTGGTGGAGGCAGGTGTTGAGCAGCCCGCGGTGCCCGTGCTCCTGGCCCCACGCGTCGTGCTGGACGGCGCCGTCGGGGGCGATGCAGATCCAGTCGGGATGGTCCTTCAGGTCGCGCGTCTCGCAGTCGAGCGACTCGGACCACTCGCTGTAGACCTGCCCGCCCTCGCGCACCTGCAGGGCGGTGTCGAGCAGGCAGGTATAGACCACGTAGTGGAGCAGCTTCACGCCGGCATGGTGGCAGCGGTCGAGCGCCGCCTTGTCCGGCGTGCTGCCGATGATGAACGGGATCCCGCGGAGCTGCTGGTCCACCACGGAGTCGTTCCACGCGGCGGCCGGGTGGTAGTAGAGGTTGTAGCAGTCTGCGGTGCGCAGCCAGGCGGGCGCGGGCCGGCCGTAGGTCTCGATGTCGGGCTCGGCGGCGCGGCCGGGGTCCAGGCCCGCCGGCCACCGCTTGACGGCCGCGGCATGGACCGCCGCCGCCGCCACGGCGTCCGCCGCGCCGGCGACGGCGAAAGTCGCCACCTGCGCCTCGCCCGGCGCCAGCAGCTCGGAGCGCGGCAGGGCGTGGAGGAACACGGCGCCGCCCTCGCCGGGCGAGCGGCCGCCGCAGTTGGTGGGCAGGAGCGCCACGCCGCCGCGCGGGCCGGGGAGCCACCACCAGTTGCGCTGCGCCAGCGGGTCCCAGGCCGTCAGGTCGAACGCGCGGCGCAGTACGCCGGCCGCGGCGTACTCGGCCGGGTGCATGTCGGACTGCCAGTAGTAGTATTGCGCCCGCGGCCCGGTGAGCACGGTCAGGCGGCTGGTGACGAAGAGCGCCGGGACGCGGTCGAAGGCGTCGACCTCCACCGCGAAGCGCCGCTGCTCGGAGACCGGCCAGGCGAGGTCCACGCGGACGGCGTCGCCGCCCCGGCGGATCCGCGGCGGGTCAAGGACCCGCTCGGGCTGCGTCCACCCGGCGCCGGCCTGAAGGCTGACGGTGAAGGTGGCGTCGCCGGCGGGCGAGCTGAAGGTCAGGCGGGCGTCGGCGAGCGAGACGGCGAGCGTCTGTTCGCCGCTGCGGACGACGACCCGGTCGCCCTCGACACGGGCGGAGGGCGCAGCCACGGCGGCGGTGGCGATCAGGAGCGCGACTACGACTCGTCCCATCCGGCGTCCTCGTCGTCGCGGAGGGTGGCGGTCTTGAGGTTCCCGGGCCGCCGGTCGCGGCGGCCGCAGCGGCGCTCGCCGTCGTCGTCCACGGGGCACTCGAACCGCAGGCAGCAGCGCAGCTTGCCGCAGCACCCGCCGAGATGCGCCGGCACCGGCGCGAGCCCCTGCAGCCGCGCGTGGTGCACGCTCACCGGCTCGAAGTGCGGCATCCAGGCGGTACAGCAGGTCTCCCGCCCGCACCGCCCGATGCCGCCCAGCAGCCGGGCCACGTCGCGCTCGCCGACCTGCTCCAGCCGCAGCGGCACCCGGAACTCGTGCACCAGATCGCGCAGTAGGCCGCGGAAGTCCACCCGCCCGGGCGCGGTGAAGAAGAAGCTGAGCTGCCTGCCGTCGAGCGACCAGAAGGCGTGGTGCAGCTTCATCGGCAAACCGTGCTCCGCCACGCGGCCGCGGCACTGCTCGAGCGCCTCGGCACCACGCTTGGCGTTGCGCGTGGCCTGCATCAGGTCCTCGCCCGTGGCCGGGCGGGCCTCTTCGTCGGGCGGAGCGGGATCGTCCTGGGCCAGCGCGGTCAGCCGCCCCACCGCCAGGCCGAAGCTCGTCAGCCCTACCATCGGCAGGCGCACGGGCAGTTCCGCCTCCGCCACACGGTAGCGGTGCGGACCCTGGCAATGCTCGAACGTCACGGTTGCGATGGTCGCCATGCTGTTCCCGTCTGCGTGCCCGGCCAGGTCATCCCGACCGTGGCCCCGCCCGCCATCGCGCGGTAGCAGGGCACCTTGGTGGCCGCCAGTTGCTGGCCGAGCGGATCCCATTCCGACGGCCGGTTCTGGTAGACCAGGTAGTCCGCCGTTCGCGCCGCCTCGTCGCCGTGAACCAGGCGCAGGTCGTCACGCAGGATGCCCACGCCGCGGTACATGTTCACCATCGCGATGGCGCCGGGCGGGTGCAGGTAGACATGCGCCCCGGGCGGCGCGTTATGGCTCAGCCAGATCATGCACTCACGAAACGGGTCACCCCAGTAGATGACCTCAAAACCCCTCTTCTCCGCCCCGCCCGCTCCTCCTGCAAGCGCGTTGAAGTAGGCCATCGGGTACGGATAGACCTGGAACAGCCCCACCACCGCCGGCAGGTAGACGGCCAGCGCCGCCACTACCGGCACCATCCAGCGCTGCTCGGCGGCCAGCCGGACCCGGCGGGCGACCCACAGGCATAGCCGCGCCAGACCCAGCCCGCTCAGCGCGGCGAGCGGGGGGAGCGCGGGGAGGAACAGCCGCACGCCGTTGTACTTCGCGGAGCTGGGCAAGGCGAAGGGGAGGAGGTGGCAGAGGAGGGCGAGGAGGAGGAGGGACTCCAAGCTGCCACCGAAGTGTGGCGATCCGGGGCTACCCCCTCCTTGCCAAGGAGGGGGAGGGGGGAGGTCCCGTCCGCCCGCTCGTCGCTCGCCGGGACTTTTCCCGGGGGCGCCGGAGCCAGGGCCGCCTCCGATCGCGAGGGCATCTTCCGTGGACGAGCTATCGGCACCGATCGTCGTGTCCGGCTGTTGACTGGACCTCCCCCTGCCCCCTCCTTGGCAAGGAGGGGGTATCGGCGTGGCGGGCGCTCCTGCCGGGGAGGGCCGGAAGCGCGCCGCGCCGAGGATCGCCGTCGCCATCGTCAAGACCGGCGTGGTCACCGCCAGCATCACGAACGGGTAGTGCCACGGCGGCGGGGGGCTGTTGTAGACCCGGCCGAGGTAGAGCGTCCCGACGTAGCCGTGCCGACCCATGAACGCCGCCACCTGGCCGAAGTGCGTCAGCCCGTCGTACCACAGCCACGGCCAGAGCAGCCAGAACACCGCCGGCGCCACCAGGCACGTGCCCAGCACCACCGGCCGCCACGCCTCGCGCCGGCACAGCGCCACCCACACGAGGACCGCCGGCGCCGCCAGGATGCCGTTGAACTTGCTCCCCATCGCCATCGCCAGCGCGATGCCATAGGCCACCCCGCGCCCCGCCGTGGGCCGGCATGCCGCGCGCCAGGCCAGCGCCAGCGCCAGCATGGCGAACGCCGCCGCGGGCAGGTCCACCGACGCCAGGTTGCCGTGCGCGACCGCTCGCGGGAGAGACAGCCAGGCCAGCGCCGCCGCGCCCCCGGCCACCCGCCCGCGCACCCTCGACAGCCAGAGGAAGAGGAGCGCCGCCGTCGCCGCGAAGAGGAACACGTTGCCGCAGCGCCACTGCGCGAACACGCCGCCGGGGACCGGCAGCCGCCGCGCCAGCGCCAGGATCAGCTTCCCCACCGGAGGGTGCCAGTCGGCCTCGGTGGGGGTTGGGCCCGCGTTCCCCCAGCCCCGCTCGAGCGCCTCCCGCGCGAGCGCGCCGCCCGTCAGGAGCTGGCCGTACCAATGGAGGTGCCGCTCCCCGACGGCCGCGTAGACCGGCTCGTCGTAGGTGAGCCCCTGCACCGCGGCAAACATCGTCAGCGAGCCGAGCGAGGCGAAGGCAAACAGGATCAGCGCGATCAGGAGGTCGGCCCGGCGGCGGGTCACCCCGCGGCTCCCACCGGCACCACCGCCTCGCCCAGCAGCGTGTGCGCCGTGCAGCTCGTCACGCGGACGGGCACCATCTCACCCATCGCCGGCGCGAGTTCGCATTGATAGACCGTGTTCTTGAACTGCGGCGTGCGCCCGTACCAGCCGCCGCCGCGCTTCGCCGTGCCCTCGGTCATGACCTCGAAGACCCGTCCCACCGCGTCCCGATTCCGCTCGGCGCTGACCGCCTCCTGCCGCTCGATGACCGCCTGCAAGCGCCGCGCCTTCTCCCCCGCCGGCACGTCGTCGGCCCACTCGTATGCCTTCGTGCCCGAGCGCGGCGAGTACTGGAACATGAACGCCGAGTCCCACTGCACCTCGTCCACGGCGGCCAGGGTGCACGCGAACTGCGCCTCGGTCTCACCGGGGAAGCCGACGATCAGGTCGGTGGTCAGCGCCAGGCCGGGGATCGCGGCGCGGAGCCGCTCCACCCGCCGCAGGTAGTCGCCGTAGGTGTAGCCGCGGCTCATGCGCTCGAGCACCGCGTCGCTGGCGGCCTGGAGCGGGAGGTGGAGCGACGGCATCACCTTGTCGCACTCGGCCATCGCGGCGACCAGGCGGTCGTCCACGGGCGCGGGGTGCGGCGAGGTGAAGCGGATCCGGCGCAGGCCGGGGATCGTGTCCACGGCGCGGAGCAGGTCGGCGAAGTCGTGCTCCCCGTCGCGCCAGGCGTTGACGGTCTGGCCGAGGAGGGTGACCTCGCGTACGCCGTCGTCCACCAGGGCGCGGACGGAGCGGAGCACCTCGTCGAGCGACAGACTGCGCTCGCGGCCGCGGACGAAGGGGACGATGCAGAAGGTGCAGAACTTGTCGCACCCGCGCATCACGGTGACGAACGCGGTGAGGCCGTTGTCGCTGCGCGGATCGAGGCCCTCGTAGCGCTCGTGCTTGTCGAGGCGGACGTCAACGAACGGCTCGTCGCGGTCCTGGAGCAGGATGTCGCCGAGCCGGCGGTAGGCGTCCGGCCCGACGACCAGGTCCACCTCGGGGGCGCGCGCCTGGATCTTGTCGCGCAGGTGCTGGGCCATGCAGCCGACGAGGCCGAGGGTGACCCACGGCCGGGCGCGCTTCTCGCGGGCCAGGTCGGCGAGCCGGCCCCACACGCGGGTCTCGGCGTTCTCGCGGATGGCGCAGGTGTTGACCAGGATCACGTCGGCGTCGGCGGGTGTGTCCGTGGTGACGTAGCCGACGTCGTGGAGCGAGCCGGCGATCAGTTGGCTGTCGGCGACGTTCATCTGACAGCCGTAGGTTTCGATGTAGAGCTTCCGGGCCATGGGAATCCGCTCGCCGAGAGACGTCCGGCACCGGTGGGTTGGTGCCCGAAGGGTAGCAGAGGGAAGGGGCCTTGTCAACGTGGCGCGGGCCCGACGAAGGCCCGCACACGGCCGCCGAGTGGGCTATAATGGGGGCGAGATCAGGAGCCGGGGATGAGTCGTTCAAGACCAGCTCGGTCGCGTCTTCAGCGGGGCAAAGGCGACAACCGCGGGTGGCTGATGGCGATGAGCTCCATCATCGTGCTGATGGTCGTGGTGGTCGGCTGGCGGCTTTACCAGGACAGCGGGACGCCGGAGTCGCGATTCGGCGTGCCCCTGATGGAGATCGAGCCCACCGGCGGGCAGATCCAGGTCGCCACCGGCGTCTACCCGGAGCTTGGGACCGACGGCGGAGCGCTGGTGGTGCGGAGCGGGCGGCGGCTCGTTTTTGTGGTCCGGATCAGCTCCGACAACTACAAGGTCTTCGACACCGTCACCCAGCGCGGCAAGCCGGTGCTGTACGACAAGGCCAAGGGGTATTTCGTGTCCCGCAAGGACCCGGAGGTGTACTTCGATCGCACCACGGGCGCCCCGCTGGGGAAGAAGGTCAACGACGGGATGAGCGAATTCCTCAGCCTCTACACCGGCAGCGCGGTGCAGATCACGCTCTAGCTAGTGCTCGCCGGCATGGTTGCCGCGGCGCTTCTGCAGGTAGAGCACCACCGCCAGCACCGTCACGCCGAACAGGAAGTACAACATGGCGGCGGCGAACCCGGGCAGGCCGCCGGCCGTCACCATCCCGTGTTCCATGGCCAGGCCTCCAGCGCGAGCGTCTCTACGATAGTGCGCCGGCCGGCGGGAGTCAACAGCATGGCGTTCCACCTCTGCTCCGTCCTCGCGCTCGCCCTGCCACTCGCCGGGCGCGAGCTTCACGCCGACCGCTTCGGCAACGTCTACACCGAGCGCGAGGCCGTGCGGCTGGCCGTCGCCGCCGGCGAGGCCGGCGCGTTGGCGGTGGAGGGCCTGGCCGGCCGTGAGATCCTCCGCCGCGACCTGCCTGCCGAGGCCGCCACGGTGGACCTCGGCACGCTGCCGCCGGGCTACTACGAGGCCGCGGCCGGCGAGCGGCGGCTGCCGTTCGTGGTGGTGGTCGACCCCGCCCGCCGGGTGCCCGGCGAGAGCCGGCTGGCCACCGACAACGCCATGTCGTGGCTCGCCAAACCCGAGCACTTCGCCGGCCTCGCCGAGCTGCTCCGCCGCTGCGGGATCGGCTGGGTCCGCGAGCGGCTCTCGTGGGGCGAGGTGGAGCGCGAGCGCGGCAAGTACGACTGGGGCAAGTACGACCAGGCGGCCACCGCCCTGGCCGACCACGGCGTGAAGGTCTATCAGGTCTACCACGCCAGCCCCGGCTGGTCGCGCGCCGACCACGACGGCCGCGCCGCGCCCGACGACTTGCGCGACGTTCACCGCTTCGCCCGCGCCCTGGCCCGGCAGTTCAAGGGCCGCGTGCAGGCCTGGGAAGTCTGGAACGAACCCGACATCAGCTTCTTCCGCGACCCTGCCGGCGAGATGGCCGCCTTCCAGAAAGCTGCTTTCCTCGGCTTCCGCGCCGAGGATCCCGGTCAGCTCGTGCTCGGGCCGTCGATGGCCATGGGCGCCGGGGCCTTCGCCGACCATCTCCTCGCCGACGGCACAGGCGCCTACATGGACCTCTGGAACTACCACGTCTACGCCGACCCGTCGGCCTACGCGGGCCGCCATGAGGGGTTCGCCAAGCTCCTGCCGCGGCACGGCCTCGACCTGCCGATGTGGGTCACCGAGGCCGGCGATCCCGTGCAGGGGCCCGAGGGCATCCTCACCGCCGACAACCGCAAGCACCAGGCGGCGTTCCTCTCCCGCGCCTTCCCGCTGGCCCTGGCCGCCGGCGAGGACCGGCACTTCTGGTTCATCTTTCCATTCTACAAGGAGGGCCTCACCGGCTGGGGGCTGTTTGAGCCCGACCAGCGCGTGCCCTATCCCGCGGTGGCCGCCCTGTCCACCGTCACGTGGGCGCTCGGGCACGGCGACTACCTCGGCAGCCTGGCCGTCCCGGAGCCGGCCCACGCGCTGGCCTTCGCCCGCGGCGACGGCACCGCGGGCGTGGCGGTCTGGCGCGACAACTCCACCCCGGCCGAGGTGCCGCTGCCGCTCGAGGCCGCGCAGGTCAGCGAGGCGCGCGAGCACCTCGGCACGCCCATCGCCACGGATGCCCGCCCGAGCGTCGCCCGCGCGGCGGCGTACCTGATCGTCAAGGTGAGCGACTTGGCCGGCAAGCTCACACCGCCACCCACCCGAACGCCCGCCCAACCGCTGGCCCCGCCGCCGGGCCTCCCGGCGATGGTGACCCGGCTGCGGGTCAACGGCCTGCGCCCGTCGAAAGAGGTCGACGCCTGGATCGGCGACACCAACCAGCCGGTGGCGGCGGTCCTCGAAGCCTACAACTTCGGGGCGGACCGCGCGCGCGGCGAGCTGCGACTGACTCTGCCGGCCGGCTGGCACGCCGAGCGCACGGCCCTGCCCTACGACTTGCTGCCCGGCGAGCGGCTGGCTGTGGAGACCACACTCACTCCGCCGGCGGAGGGCTACACGGCGGCCACCCTGACGCTGACGGCCGTTTCCGGCGCCAAATCGAGCGCCCCATCCACGGCGCTGCTCCGCGGCGACCCGAACACCGTCAAGCCGAGAGCCGAGCTGCCGCTCGACATCCTGCAGCCGGAGAAGTGGCAGAAGAACCTGGCCGCCGGCGGGGCCATGACGAGCGAGGCGGGGCCCGAGGGCGGCCTCAAGCTCACCTTCACCTTCCCCGCCCCAGCGGACAACTGGGCCTACCCGGGCAACCTGTTCGACCCGCCCATCGACCTCTCGGCCTGGCAGGGGCTGCGCTTCGAGTACCGCACCAGCGTGGCGGACTCGGGCCCGGTCAGGGTGATGGTGGTGGAGCCGGGCGGCACCTTCTACCTCTCGGGCGGCGACACGCTGCCGGGGAGCACCTCCTGGCGGAGCGGGACGGTGTTGTTCGCCAACATGCAGCCGTTCGGCGACGACCCCAAAGGCCACCTCGACCTGCAGCACGTGGCGCGACTCCGCTTCGGGGCCAACTGCAAGCCGCTGACGCTGAACCTCGAGATCCGCAACGTGCGGGCGATCAGGCTGGACTGACCCGTGGGGCGGGAGTGACTGGAATCTCAGGAGCCCCCTCCCCTGTGAAGCGGGGGAGGGACGGGGTGGGGGTGTCCGGCCGGTTCGCGGTAGCCGGAGGACCCCCCTCCCGCCTCCCCCCGCTTCGCAGGGGGAGGAGCAGACAAGACTCCCAGCGCCGCCAATCACTCCCGGCGGGGCACGGGGCTTGACACGGGCGGTCGCTGTCCTTATCCTGACTGCGTGGTCAAGAGTCTGCGCGATCGGCGATGGATCCACGGCCGGCTGTTTCTGGCGCTGGTGACGGCGCTGGGGGGCCCGTGCTGGTGCCTGCCCTCGCCTTCGACGCAGGCGGCGCTCCTGCCGGGGCACGCCCAGCCGGAACAGGGCTGCCCTGACGGCTGTCCCGGACGTTGTGGGTTGTCGCCGTGCGGCTCCGGCGATCATCGCGCCATCCCGCGCGTCGCCGCCGCCGGGCCGTGCCTGCACTCGGCCGCGCAGCAGACCATCCCGCTCCTCACCTTCGCCGCGCCGCTGCCGGTCGCCGCGACCACCATCCCGCTCCGCTTCGCCTCCTCGCCGCCGCGCCGCGGTCCCCCGCCCGTCTGACCTCGCCGTCCCTTTTCGCCGCCGTTCGGCGCCTTGCCGCTACTGACGTACGCCCTCCACGCGCCACCCGTGGTCCGGAGGATTGCCATGCCATTCTGCCCATGTCTGCGGGCCGTCCCGGCCGTGCTCGCACTGTTCACCGCCAGCGTGTGCGCCGCCGAGCCGCCCCTCACCCTCGCCGCCGCCCTGGCCGAGGCCGCGGCGCAAAGCCCGCGCCTCCGTGCGGCCGAGCTGGCCGCCGCGCAGGCGCGTCAGTCCGCGCGCGCCGCGGCGGCCTGGCCCGGCCCGGAGGTCGAGGTCTCGCCGCTGACCTCCAACCAGCGCGGCGCCGACTGGGACGCGGACGTCTCGCAGGCGCTCTACGACCCCACGCTGGCGCCCGCCGCGCGGGCGGCCCGCGCCGCCTGGTCCGCCGCCGGCCTCGACCTCGAAGAGGCGCGGCGCGACCTGCGCGCCGATGTGCAGACGGCCTTCGTCGGGTTGGTGGCGGCCCAGCGCCAGGTCGCTGCCCGGCAGCAGGAGCTCGACCTGGTCCGCAAGCTGCGCGACGCCGCGGCCAAGGCCCGTGACATCGGCGAGCGGCCGGGGGTGGAAGTGCTCCGCGCCGACCTCGAGCTGAGCCGCGCCGAGCAGGAGCTGCTCGCCGCCGAAGCCGGCGCCGACCAAGCCCGCGCGGCTCTGAACTCCCGCCTCGGCCGCGACCTGCAGGCCGGCGTGACCGTCGAGGAAGTCCTCTTCGGCAGGCCGGCCATCGACCGCCTCGCGCTCGTCGAGCTGGCGCTCACCCGGCCGCGCCTGCGCAGCGCGGCGCTCAGAGTGGAGCAGCAGCGGGCGCTCGCCTCGGCCCGCCGCGGCGAGCTCGCCCCGGCGGTCCGGCTGGGCGGCTGGCGCGATCATGCGGATCAGGAGCACGGCGTGCGCGTCACTGTGGCGTTCCCGCTGTTTGACTCCGGGCGGATCCGCGGCGACGCGGCCGCCGCCGCCACCGGGGCGCGGGTCGCTGAGCAGGAGCTGGAGGTCGACCGCCGGGAGGTGCGGCTCGAAGTCGAGCAAGCCGTGGTTGCCGTGGCCGACGCCGGCCGGCGCCGGTCCGCCTACACCGACGCCATCCTCCGCCAGGCCGAGCGGCTCATGGCACTGACCGAATTCGGCTACCAGACGGGCGAGCGGAGCCAACTCGAGTTGCTCGACGCGCGCCGGCAGCTCGGCGAGGTGCGCCGGGCGACGATCGACCTTGACCGGGCGCTGTCGGAGGCGCTGGTCGAGCTGCAACGCGCCGTGGGCGACCTGCCGCTCCAGGCCGCGCCGTTGACCCCTGTTGGAGATGCCCAATGAACCGTCTCATCCTGCTCGTTGCGGGGCTCCTGTTGGTGACCCCGCTGTGGTTCGCCTACAGCCGCCGGGCCGCGGCCGGCGAGGAGCATGTGCACAAGACCGAAGCGCAGGCGCACGAGGGCGAGGAGCACGCCGAGGAGAGCCCGTTCGCGGAGGTGGACGCCGCGGCGGCGAAGGCCCTCGGGCTGCGTACCGAGACGGTCTTCCCGGGCAGCCTGACGACCCGCCTCGCGGCCACCGGCCGGGTGGTGCCGGTGGAGTCGAAGGTGGCGCACCTGGGTTCCCGCATCGCCGGGCGGCTGCAATCGGTGCGGGTGCGGGTCGGCGACCGGGTGGCCGCCGGGTCGGTGGTGGCTACGCTGGACAGCGTGGATGCGGCCCAGGCCGCGGCGGCGTATCGCGAGGCCGTCGGGCGCGTGCAGGCCGCCGAGCGCAACCTGGCCGCCCGCCGGCAGTGGATCGCCAGTGGCTCGCTCACCTACGCGCCGCTGGAAGACGCGCGCTGGAAGCTGGCCGAGGCGCGGCTGGAGCAGGCCGGGATCCAAACCGCTCTGGCGCAGGCCGGCAATGAGCTGGAGTCGGCCCGCGCCGGGCTGAGCCGCGTGCAGCGGCTGGCCGCCGGCGGCACGTACACCACCGCCGCCACGGAGGAGGCGCGGCAGAAGCTGGCCGAAGCCGAGAAGGGCGTGGCCGATGCGCGGCGCGGCGTGGCCGACGCCGAGGCCGACCAGGGCGAGGCGGAGGGCGCCGTGGCGGCCGCCCGCACCAAGGTGCAGAGCGCGCAGGAGCTGCTCGAGCGCACCACCCGTCTGGCCGACACCGGCGAGCTTGACCGCGCACCCCTGGAGCAGGCACAGAACGCCCTGGCCGACGCCAAGTCGCGGCTGCAGCAGGCGGAGGTGGGGCTCGAGCAGGCACGCCGGCAGCTCGAGCGCGGCGAGGAGCTGTACCGCCAGGAGCTGATCTCGCTGAACGAGGTGGAGTCTCGCCGCGCGCTGGTCCGCGAGCGCGAGGCGCAGGCGCAGGAGGCGGCGAGCGCGGCCGGCAACGCCAAGTCGGCCGGGGCCCGGCAGGAGCAGATCGCCGGCGCCAAAATGCTCAGCGGCCGGGCCGTGCAGGAGGCCCGCAACGCCCTGGCCGAGGCGAAGAGCGACCTGACCGCGGCCGAGGCGCACCTGGCCAAGGCCTCCGCGCGCGTCCGCGCCGCCCAGGCTGCGGGGCCGCCGGCGGAGGCCGCGGTCGAGACCGCGAAGGCGAGCTGGCAGCGCGAGGCCGCCACCGCCAAGGATGAGACCCGCTCCGCCACCGCGCTCGACGAGGCCCGGCTGCGGGTCTCGCAGGCCGAGCGCGCGTTGGCCGGCAAGCAGGCGGAGGTGGCGGAGGCGGCGCACAAAGTTCAAGTGGCCGCCGCCGCGGTCACCCGTGAGGAGCGCTTGTCCGCTTCGCACGTGCGCGCCCGGGAGCAGCTTCTGGAGACCGAGCGCGAAGTGCGCGGCGCCAGGCTCGCCAAGCAGAGCGCTGCCGAGGTGTTGACGCTGCTGGGAGCCGAAGCCGAGGGTCGGGCGGGCCGGCTGGCCATCCCCATCCGGGCGCCGTTTGGCGGGCTGGTCACCGAGCTGGAGGCGGCCGTGGGGGAAGCCGTCGGCCCGGAGAAGGACCTGCTGACGATCCTTGACCTGAGCGAAGTCTACCTGGAAGCCGACGTCTACGAGAAGGACCTGGGCCGGATCCGCCGGGGCCAGACGGTGCGCGCCACGTTCCGGTCGTTCGCGGGAGAGGCGTTCGCCGGCACAGTGACCTCCGTGAGCGGATCGCTCGACCCGCAAACTTGCCCAATCCGGCCTGGCGACTCAGGCCGGGCATGTTCGCCACCATCGGCTTCACCACCAGCACGACCGCCGCGGTGCTGAGCGTCTCCGGCGAGGCCGTGCAGGAGGTCGAAGGCGCCAAGGTGGTGTTCGTGCAGCGCGGCCCCACGCAGTACGAGGTGCGCCCGGTGCTGCTGGGGCGGGACAGCGACGGGCGGGTCGAGGTGAAGGAGGGACTCAAGCCGGGCGAGGTGGTGGTCGCCGCGGGAAGCTACCTGCTCAAGTCGCAGCGGCTCAAGAACGAGCTGGGCGAGGGCTGCGCCGACGGCTGCACGGACTGAGGGAGACAGACGATGATCGAACGCGTGGTGAGGTACTCCCTCGAGAACCGCGGCCTGGTGCTCATTGCGACGATGCTCTTGCTGGCCGGAGGAGGCTGGTCGGTGGCGCGGCTCTCGCTCGACGTCGTGCCGGACGTCACCAACGTGCAGGTGCAGACCAACACGGCGGTGCCGGGCATGGCGCCGGTGGAGGTCGAGAAGCTGGTGACCGTGCCCATCGAGACGGCCCTCGCCGGCCTGCCCGACGTGGAGGAGGTGCGCTCGCTCAGCAAGTATGGGCTGTCGCAGGTCACCGTGGTGTTCGGCGAACACGTGAACATCTACTTCGCCCGGCAGCTCGTGGGCGAACGGCTGCAGGCGGCGCGCGAGGAGCTGCCGGAGCAACTCGGGCTCAACCCGGAAATGGCGCCCGTCTCCACCGGGCTGGGCGAGGTCTTCCAGTACACCCTGCACCGGGACCGCTCAACGCCGCCGGCCGACATGATCCGCGAGGTGCAGCGGCACGTCCCGGGCTTCGACCCCGGCCGGCTGGACGACCCGGTCACGTTGGCCAGGGCCGAGCTGATGGCCCTGCGGTCGGTGCAGGACTGGATCCTCCGCCGCCATCTCCTCAGCGTGCCCGGCGTGGCCGAGGTGAACGCCTTCGGCGGCGAGGTGCGGCAGTACCAGGTCCGCATAGACCCGCGCCGGCTGCTGGCCTACGATCTCGCCGTCACCGACGTGTTGGAGGCCTTGCAGCGGAACAACACCAACGCCGGNNNNGACGTCTTCGAGGCCTTGGAGCGCAACAACACCAACGCCGGCGGGGCCTTCATCGAAAAGAACGGCGAGTACGCGCTGGTCCGAGGCGTGGGCCTGGCGCGCGGCATCGAGGATCTCGAGGCCGTCGTCGTCCGCTCGGTCCACGGCGCCCCGATCCATGTCCACGACGTGGCGGACGTGGTGTTCGAGGGTGAGGTGCGCAGCGGCGCCGCCACGCGCGACGGCCAAGGAGAAACGGTCGTCGGGGTGGTGATGATGCTCAAGGACGCCAACGCGCGAGCCACCGTGCGGGCGGTGAAGGAGCGCTTGGAGCACGCCGCCCGCTCGCTGCCTGCCGGGGTCACGGTCGATCCCTTCTACGACCGGCAGGAGCTGGTGGACCGCACCGTCCACACGGCGTTGAAGAACCTGCTGGAGGGCGGCCTGCTCGTGGTGATCGTGCTCTACCTGCTGCTGGGCAATCTGCGCGGGTCGGTGATCATCGCCACGACCATCCCGTTTGCCATGCTCTTCGCGGTGCTGTTGATGGTCCAGACGCGGATCAGCGGCAACCTGATGAGTCTGGGCGCCATCGATTTCGGCATCCTCATCGACGGCGCCGTGGTGATGGTGGAGAACGCCCTGCGGCTGCTCCACCGGCGCCGCGGCGACGACCCGCGACGGACCGTGCTCGAGGCCTCGCTCGAGGTCGCGCGGCCGGTCGCCTACGGGATGACCATCATCCTGATCGTCTACCTGCCCGTGCTGACCCTGGAGGGCATCGAGGGGAAGCTCTTCCGCCCCCTGGCCTGCACCGTCGGCTTCGCTCTGCTCGGCTCACTCCTCCTCGCGCTCACGCTGATCCCGGTGCTGGCTTCTTACCTGCTCGCCGGCGAGTCGGCGGCGCAGCGCGCCGAGCCGTCGGATGACCCTGCGGCGGAGGACACACCCCTCGTGCGGGCGATCCGGCGGGTCTACCGTCCCGCGCTCGACCACGCCCTGCGCCGGCCGCGGACGGTCGTCACGGTCGCGGTGGCACTCCTCTTGGTCACCGCACTGCTCGCCAGCCGGCTGGGGAGCGTGTTCATCCCCCGCCTCGACGAGGGCTCGTTCTGCGTCAACATCGTCCGCCTGCCTTCCACCTCGCTCAGTCAGTCCGTTCGGATCGACACGTTGGCTGCGCAACTCATGGGCCAGGTGCCGGAGGTCCTGACGGTGGTGAGCAAGATCGGCCGTGCGGAGATCGCCACCGACCCGATGGGGCCGGAGCTCTCGGACGTTTTCGTGGTGCTCAAGCCGCCGGGGCAGTGGGGCCGGGGTCGCACGAAGGAGGACATCCAGGAAGACCTCGAGCGCCGCATGAGCGTGATCCCCGGCATCCGCGTCGCGTACAGCCAGCCCATCGAGCTGCGGGTCAACGAGCTGATCTCGGGGGTGAAGAGCGACGTGGGGGTGAAGGTGTTCGGCCCCGAGTTCGACGAGCTGGACCGGCTGAGCGGCCAGGTCGCCGAGATCCTCGGCACGGTGCGCGGCGCCGCGGACCTCCAGGTCGAGCAGACGGAGGGCCTGCCGCAGCTCGAGCTGGCAGTGGACCGGTCTGCATTGGCCCGGCACGGGCTCAACGTGGACGACGTGCAACGGTTGATCGAGATCGGGCTCGGCGGCGCGGTGGCGGGAACCGTGTTGGAGGGCGATGCCCGCTACGCCATCGTGGCCAGGTTCCAGCCCGAGTTCCGCGGTGATCCGGCCTCGATCGGCGAGTTGCTGCTGAACGCCCCGAGCGGCGAGCGGGTGCCGCTGCGCGACGTGGTGCGGATGGAGCTGGCCGAAGGGCCGGCACAGATCAGCCGCGAGGCGGGCTCCCGGCGCAAGGTGGTGGAGCTCAACGTCCGAGATCGCGACATCGGCTCGTTCGTGGCCGAGGCGCAAGCGCGGATCGGACGCGAGGTGAAGCTCCCGCCCGGCTACAGCGTCGACTGGGGCGGGCAGTTCGAGAACCTCCGCCGCGCCCGCGAGCGACTCATGCTCGTGGTGCCGTTGGCCCTGGCGCTGATCTTCGCCCTGCTCTACCAGTCGTTCGGCTCGGCGCGCAGCGCACTGCTGATCTTCACCAACGTGCCGTTCGCCGTGTCGGGCGGGATCCTCGCGCTGTGGGCGCGCGGGCTGCCGTTCTCCATCTCAGCGGGCGTGGGCTTCATTGTCCTGGCGGGCATCGCGGTGCTGAACGGCGTGGTCATGGTGTCCTACTTCAACGACCTCCGCGACGCCGGCCGCCCGCCCGACGAGGTGGTGCGCCACGGGGCCGACGTGCGGCTGCGGCCCATCCTCATGACGGCGATGACGGACATGCTGGGCTTCTTCCCCATGGCGTTCTCGCACAGCGCGGGCGCTGAGGTGCAACGGCCGCTGGCCACGGTGGTGATCGGCGGAATGGTGACCTGCACGCTGCTGACGCTCTTCGTGCTGCCCCTCCTCTACCGCTTGTTCGAGGCGCGGCGGGAGCAGCCGGTGGACGTGAACTGAAGGCCGACTCGCCCCCTGCGGATAGCAGACGGATGGTCTGTGCGCACGCGGCGGGTCGCGCCGGCTTGTGGGCCGGGCGCCCTCGCCCGGCTCCGCGTCGGCCTGCGGCCGATCGACCGGCGGGGGCGCCGGTCCCACCTGCGCGCGCCCGGTGTGACCCGGCTGTTTGGAGCGGGCCTCGCGGAACCGCCCTCATCGCTCGTCTCTCGTGCAGCGAGGAGCGAGCGATGGGAAGCACGGACAGGCTGCGACGGGTGGTCCTGGTGACGGCGCTCGTGGCGGCCGTCGGCGCGGCGGTCGCCTGGCCGCGCGTAGCGTCGGGAGTACGTGCCGGCAACGCGCTGCTGGTGATCGCCCCGTACCGCTACGCCGGCACCTGGGTCTTCGACGATCCCGCGGCCGGTCTGCGCCGGGAGCCGTTCGTGGCCGGCATGCCCGAGATGATCGACGCGCTGGTGAAGGACATCCCGGACGCGGAGCACGGCTTCCGGCTGTTGTTCTGGGCGCAGCCGTTCCCCGGCGCGACGCACAAGCTCGTCTGGCGGCGCGGCGACCGGAGCGGGACGTGGTACGCGTGCGCCGAGCTGGGCCGCGAGGGCTGGCTGTGCCCGGGGCTGTTCCGCTACTACCGGCGGGCGCCGAGGGAGATTTGGGTCAAGGCGGAGGGGCGCCGGCCGGCGGGGTCGGGTGCCCATGCCGGAGTGCGGCCCGAGTAGTGTCGCGACCGGTCACGGCCCGGCAACCTGCAGCAGGTACAGCACCCGCGGCCGGATGTCCGACACCGTCACCGCATCCGCCTCCGGCGCCCCGATCTTGAGCGGCCACGGCCGGCTGTAGCCGTGCCCCGCCGGCAGCTCGCTCAGCGTCCGGCCGCCCGTGGCCGTGAAGCGCACGCTGGTCATCACCGGCGCCTCGCTGAAGACCAGCAGGTGCCGGTCCAGCAGCCGCGTCAGGACGGCCGGATCGCCCTCCTTGAAGGCCGGGCTCGCCACCGGGAAGCCATCGCCGTTGTGCTCGGCGTGGTCGGCGGCGAAGAACGCTGCGTTGGCCTGCACCACCTCGGCCACCGCCTTGAGCAGCTCGTGCCCCTTGGCCGGCTTGCCCTCCTTGGTGAACACGCCGGCGGTGGAGCCCTCGTTGTCCTTGCCCTGCCAGAGCAGCGCGCCACGGCAGTGGTCCATGCCGAACAAGAGCAGCGCCAGGTCGCGTTCGAGGTGGGCCGGCTGCTCGGGCTTGAACTCGCAACCCCATCCGGCCTCCGCCCACAGCCACGACTTCGGGCGCGAGAAAGCGCGGGCGAGACCGAGCGGCACGTCGCTCGCCGCCTTCAGGGCCGGCTGGTCGGTGGCGATGTCTTTCCACTCCACGCTGTCCGGCGCGGTGCCATAGTAGGAGATGGCCGTGGCCTCGAAGGCGTCGCGATAGTTCTCCAGCCGGTCGCCGCGCGGCCAGGTGTCGGTGTAGGGCACGTCGGCGAAGGGCGGCGCGCTCCGCCCGGTGTCCACGGCCTGCTGCCGGGCCGCCGCCCACCACCACATGCCGAGACACAGCTCCGGCGAGTAAACGGTCACCCCCGGCGCCACCGCCTTGATCGCGGCGACGATGTCCGCCCAGCGCTCCTTGTCGCGCAGGCGCTGCGGCGCGCCGTCGCCCTGCCCGCAGACCTCGGTGTAGATCAGGCTGAACCGCGGGCCGTAGGTCTCGAAGACGTGCCGCGCGATGGCGACCGAGAGCGACTTCACCTGCTCGGCCGGCCGGATGCCGGTGTAGTCCAGGCCGTTCTGCGGATTGTTGAGCGCGGTCAGATCGTCCCGCGAGAGGTAGGCCACGTACTCGTCCACCGGCAGGGGCAGGAGCACCGGGTGGAGCCCGACGGAGTAGAGCAGATCAAGCACCTCGTCGAGCGAGTCGATCGCGGGCGACGGGTTGCGCCAGACGTAGTCGGCCGGCGCGGCGCGGGCGTAGTCCACCGCCTCCGGGCCGTTCCAGGTCTTCTGCGGCAGCCCGATGAAGCCGGGATGCACGAAGAACCGCAGCGCGTTGCAGTGCAGCTCATCGTGGAGGGTCACCAGCTCGTCACGGGACAACGGCCAGACCGCGCCCTTGCCGGTGCCGCCCACCTGGCAGACGCCCCACAGGAAGGTCTCCGGCGGGATCGGGTCGGCGGCGAGGGCGGCGGCCGAGCAGAGCGTGAGGGCGAGGAGTGTGGTCTTCATCCGTCCTATCCGGGTCCGGCGACAGTATACCGATCCCGGGCGGGATCGGTATACTGTCGGCAAGCTCTGGGTCCCAGTCTGTCCTTCGCGACTCGATCCGGCGGCACCGAAGAGAGAGGCGTCATTGCGAGGAGCGAAGCGACGAAGCAATCTCGTTCACCCGGTGCCTCACGCCGCAGACAGCCGGTCCGTGGGCGGCTGGTGAACGAGATTGCTTCGTCGGCGGACCTCCTCGCAATGACGGGTCGTGCGGTGTCAGGGGAATCAGAATGCACCCAGGCTGTGGAGAACCACGATGCGGCGGAACCGGCTGAAGTGGGCAACGGCGGGGGTGGGGCTGCTGGCGGTGGCGGCGATGGCCGTCGCGCCGTGGGGCGAGCCCTTCTCCGCCGCCAAGGACCAAGCCTACACCTGCGCCCGCGCGGACGGCAGGATCATCGTCGACGGCAAGCTGGACGAGCCCGCCTGGGCCGGCGCGCAGGTGATCCGGGACTTTGTCAGTCCGCCGCACCAGGACCCGGAGAAGCTGGTCCCGACCGCGCCGTACAGGGCTCACTCCCAGACCTTTGCCCGGCTGCTGTGGGACGACCAGAAGCTCTACCTCGGCGCCGAGCTGATGGACGGCGATCTGTACTGCGACACGCCCGCCGGCCACAATCACTCGTTCGCCTACGACGACATCGTCGAGCTGTTCGTCAAGCCGCGCGACGATCAGCCGTTCTACTGGGAGTTCCACGTGGTGCCCAGCGGCGGGACCCGGAGCTACTTCTACGCCCGGCGCGGCGCCGGCGGCGACAAGCGCTGGATGATCCCCAACCCGGGGATGGTCGCGCGGGTCAAGCTGAACGGCACCCTGAACTCGTGGCAGGACCGCGACGGGCAGTGGACGGCGGAAGTGGCGATCCCCTGGACCGCGTTCGCCCGCACCGGCGGGAGGCCGGGGCCGGGCGACCTGTGGCGGTTCATGGTGGCGCGCTACGACTACTCGGTGCAGCTCGAAGAGGGCTGCGAGCTGTCCGCCGCCGCGCCGCTGCCCTACACCAGCTTCCACCTCTTCGAGCACTACCCCTACATGGCGTTCAAGGCGCGCTGAAGCCGCCCGACAGCAGACGGCCGCAGGGCAGGAGGCCGGCCCTCTGCAGCGTCCGGCGGGAAGCCACGTTGTCGGCGTTGCAGCGGGCCGCCGGCCGCTTGCCCGCCTCGTAGCAGACCCGCTTGACCTCCTGGACGATGTAGCTGCCCAGACCCTGCCGCCGGTGCGGCTCGGCCACTTCCATGTACACGTCGCCGTAGGGCGGGTTGTAGTGGCAGAGGAACCCGCCGTTGGCGACGATCTCGCCGTCGGCCTCGACCACCCAGTCGGGCCCGTCATCGGCCGGGAAGTCGTCCGCGATGGAGTGACGGAAGACGCCCTTCGGGCAGGGCAGATGGGTCGGCCCTGCATCGGCGAAGAGGACGTTCTCGACGTGGATGTCGCTGACGCAGTCGAGGAACATCAGCAGCATCAGCGGCATGTTGGTCTGTGCCTCCATGCTGGTGGCGCCGCTGGCGGCCACGAGCTCGCGGAACATCGGCAGGGCCGCAGCGCGCAGGTGCGGCAGCGTGTGGTACTCCATCACCCGGCCCACATCGTACTTGTTCCACACCCCGCCGTAGCCGCCCACGCTGCCGTCCACCAGGATCAGCCACGGATCGGTCTCCGTAGGGTCCGCTCCTGAATGTGGTCAGATGCCTCCAGCCAACCCGGTGTGGCGCGGGCGCCCTCGCCCGCGATCCGCTCTGGGAGCTGCCTGGTGGAGAAGCGGCGGGCGAAGGCGCCCGCCCCACACGGCATCCGAACGCAACCAAGAGCGGACCGTACCCGCGACCGGCTGCGCCGCCCCTCCGCGGATGCAGTATGCCTGCATCACCCATGTTCGGTATACTGTTCCGTCTCATGTGGAGGCGAGCGTTGCAGCCGCGGCTGATCCAACTTCGTGGCAGTCCGTTCGACATGGGCCGGCAGTACGGCGCCGCCCTGCGCGACGAGATCCACGCCCTGGCCGAGGAGCGCCTGCGGCTGTCGCTCCTCGCCGCGCCGGGCGCCGGCCGGGAGCAGGCGTTGGCCCTCGCCGCCCGCATGTTGCCTCTGCAGGAAGCCTGGGCGCCCGCCGTCCACGCCGAGTTCATGGGCATCGCCGAGGGCGCCGGCATCGCGCCGGAGCTGCTCCTCATCGGCAACGGCTACACCGACTTCAAGGACGTGCTCTGCACCGGTGCCGGCACGGAGGAGTGCAGCTCCTTCTGGGTCCGCCCCGACGACGGCAGCGTGTTGTGCGGGCAGACGTGGGACATGCACGCCACCGCCGAGCCGTTCGTCCTGCTTGTCCACCGCCGCCCGGACGACGGGCCCGCCACGCTCTCCTTCACCACCGCCGGCTGTCTCTCCCTGATCGGGATCAACTCGGCCGGCTTCGCCGTGGGCAACACCAACCTGGTGCCCACCGACGCGCGGCTCGGCGTGATCTACCTGGCGATGATCCACCGCGTGCTCGCCTCGGCCACGTGGGACCAGGCCGTGCAGTCCGTCACCGCGGCGCCGCGCTCCTCGGGCCATCACTACTACCTTGCCGACGGGGCCGGCCACGCCGCCGGGATCGAAACCACCGCCACGCGCCACGCCGCGCTCGGCGATGACGGCGGCACCTACGTGCACACCAACCACTACGAGGCGCCCGAGCTGCTCCCCCTCGCCGCGCCGCTGGACGCCGGGGCCACCACCTGCGGCCGGGCGGCGCGCCTGCGCGAGTTGCTCGACGGGGCGGCGCGGCCCGTCACCCCGCCGGCGTTGGCGACGCTGCTCGCCGACCACGCCGGCCCGACACCGATCTGCGTCCACAACGCCGCACCGGACGGCGGGAAGAGCTGCGGCCTGGCCATCCTCTCCCCGCGGACACGGGAGATGTGGGTGCGGGTGGGCAACCCGTGCGGCGGCGAGCCGGAGCGGGTCGCGCTGGACGAGCTGGACTGACCTCGCTCCCCGTGTGGGACCGGCGCCCACGCCGGTCAGTCGGTGGAGGCAGAGCCGGCGGTGGGGGCAGAGCCGGCGGTGGAAGCAGAGCCGGGCGAGGGCGCCCGGCCCACACGGGTTCCTCGGGCGCCCGGCCAGGAGGATCCACGGGGCCGACGCGCTATCGCCCCGAGGCGGACGGAGAAGTGTCATGCAGCGGGTGAAGATCGGCGTGCTCGGCGCGGGACGCGGGGCGGGACTGGCCCGCACGATGCAGCAGGCCCCCAGCGCGGAGCTGGCCGCGGTCTGCGACGCGGACGAGGCCCGCCTGGCGAACGCCGTGGCCGCCACCGGCGTGGGGCGGACCTACACTACCTACGAGGCGATGCTCGATTCCGACGTCGACGCCATCCTCGTCGCCTCGCCCATGCCGCTCCACGTGGAGCACTCCGTCGCGGCGCTCCGGGCGGGCAAGCATGTGCTCTCCGAGGTCACCGCGGCGACCAGCCTGGAGCAGTGCTGGGAGCTGCTGGGGGCCGTGCGCGACACCGGCCGGAAGTACATGATGGCGGAGAACTACTGCTACATGCGGCCCTGGAGTGTGGTGCTGGGCATGGTGCGGGCCGGGCTGTTCGGCGAGGTCTACTACGGCGAGGCCGACCAGATCCAGGAGTTCAAGGGCGGCTTCCCGCGGCCGGACACCGGCTACAACTGGCGCACCGCGGAGCTGGCCATGCGCCAGGGGCACCAGTACATCACGCACAACCTGGGCCCGCTCTACTGGGCCTTCGGCGAGCGGGTCGCCTCGGTCGCCTGCCACGGCTCGGGCCAGCGGCACCTGCCGTGGGCGAAGGCCGACAGCACCTGCGTGGTGCTCTGCGAGACGGTCTCGGGCAAGCTGCTCCGGATCCGCCTCGACTTCTTCTCGGACCGGCCCAACAACTACATGTACCTGGGCCTGCAGGGCACCCGCGCGGCATACGAAGCTCCCCGCGCCGGCAACGAAGATCACAAGGTCTACGTCGAGGGCCGCACGCCGCGGGGCGCGTGGCAGTCGCTGTGGGACTACGAGGAACACCTGCCTGACGCCTGGCGACGGATGCCGGCCGACCAGGTGAACGACAACCACGACGGCGGTGCGGCGCTGATGATCGAGGACTTCGCGCGCTGCATCCTGGACGACACCAAGCCGGCGGTCGACGTGGTGGACGCGCTCAACATGACGGCGCCCGGGCTCCTCTCGGAGCTGTCCCGCCAGCGCGGCGGCGCGCCGGTGGACGTGCCCGAGTTCCGGAGGGAGGGGTGAACACGGAGCATGGCCCGCGGCCGGATCTCGGCCTCCGGATACCCCCTCCTTGCCAAGGAGGGGGCAGGGGGAGGTCCAGTCCAGGCCACCCGGCAACCAGCGGTCGGGACCTCACCCCAGCCCTCTCCTTGGCAAGGAGAGGGAGCCGGATCGGCGTCGTCCTCTTGCTCGCCGCGATCTCACACGCCGCGCCGCTCGAACGGATCATCGTCGCGCCCGACCAACACGGCTTCGTCCTCGCCGACTCCGGCGTCGCCTTCCGCCCCTGGGGCGTCAACTACGGCCATGCCGGCAAGCTGCTGGAGGACGTCTGGGACGACGGGGCCACGCTCGAGCACGACTTCGGCCAGATGCGCGAGCTGGGCGCCAACGTCGTGCGCATCCACTTGCAGGTCAACCGTTTCATGGACGGCCCCGACCGGCCGAACGCCGCCGCGTTCGAGCGCCTCGGCCGGCTGGTCAAGCTGGCGGAAGGCACCGGGCTCTACCTCGACCTCACCGGCCTCGCCTGTTATCGCCCGGCAGACACGCCGAAGTGGTACGACACGCTCGACGAGTCCGCCCGCTGGGCGGCGCAGGCAGCTTTCTGGCGCGCCACCGCCGCAACGTGCCAGGCCAGCCTGGCGATCTTCTGCTACGACTTGATGAACGAGCCCATCACCCCGGCGGACCAGCGCCCGAGCTGGTACTCGGGCACGCTCTTCGGCGGCTACGACTTCATCCAGTTCATCGCCCGCAACCCGGCCGGGCGAGAGCGAATGGCCATCGCCGCGGCGTGGCTGGACCAGCTCACCGCCGCCATCCGGGCGGAGGACCGGGAGCACCTGATCACCGTCGGCATGTTGCCCTGGGTCACCGGCTGGGGGCACCTCTCCGGCTTCCTGCCAGCGGAGACGGCGAAGCACCTGGACTTCCTCAGCGTGCACATCTACCCGAAGACCAAGGACCCCGCCGAGGCCGAACGCGCCCTGCGAGAGTGCGACGTCGGCGCGCCGCTGGTGATCGAGGAGACCTTCCCGCTGGAGTGCACGCCGACGGAGCTGGCGGCGTTTCTGCGCCGCTCGCGCGAGGTGGCGTGCGGCTGGCTATGGCACTACGACGGGGCGTCCGTGGCGGACTACGACGCGCGGGAGAAGGCGGGCCGGCTGACCATCGCCGAGGCGATCTGGCGCGAGGCGCTGCGGCTGTTCCAACGGCTGGGCCCCGAGTTTCGCGACCAGCCGTAGGGTCCGCTCTTGGTTGCGTTCAGATGGTGGTGTGGGGCGGGCGCCCTCGCCCGCCGCTTCTCCACCAAGCAGCTCCCAGAGCGGATCGCGGGCGAGGGCGCCCGCGCCACAGTGGGTTGGCGGGAGGCAATTGAACCTAGCCTCTTGCGGACGCGTCCGCCTCCCATCACAGTCCGGGCCAACACCGGATGCGTCCGCAGGAGCGGACCCTACGGCCGCGTACCCGGTGTCACGCCTCGACCGTCGCCAGCCGCCCGGGCTCCGCCGTCACCTTCCGGAACGCCGCGATGATCTGGTCCACCAT
>JACPDV010000280.1:3446-19779 GCA_016183835.1 Armatimonadota bacterium | reverse complement strand
GTCGGCCGCAGGCCGGCGCATCCGGGGCCGGGCGGGGGCGCCCGGCCCACACGGCGCTCACGTGGCGATGCAATGTGGCTGTGGCCGCGTGCATGCGTACCTCCTGGCTACTTCCCCAGCGCCCCGTACGGCGCCCATTCGCCCGGCTCGCCGGCCTTGATGCAGACCCAGCCGCGCCATGCCTTGGCCGGCACCGCCGGCTCGGGCTCGACGTTGAGGATCCCGTCGCCCCGCTCCCACACGCCGGTGGTGGGCGGCCCGGTGCCGGGCGTGTTGCGGCGGTCCACCACGTAGGGCAAGAGCACCCGCCCGTTCTGCGGATGCGGCGTGCCGACGTGAACCACCCGCCCGTAGCGCGTCACGCCCTCGCCCGTGAACCCGACGGAGTCGCGGTCGACGAACACCGTGCCCTGGTCGATGATGATCGCCTGCGACACCGCGCCGAGACTCACCCCGCCCCACAGGCTGCAGCCGATCAGGTGCAGCGGCACGGGCCGGTCGTAGAGGATCGAGATCGGCACCGGATTGGGCTGCTTCAGGTTGACCTTCTCGTGCATCCAGCCGCCGTCGTAGTGGCGCACGCCTTCGAGGATCACCGGGTAGTTGACCGAGCCGTAGGTGCCCGGTGTCCACTCGGGCGCGGCCGGGCTGTTGGTCTTGAGGAACGGCCCCCACCATTCGCTCCAGGCCTTGATGATGTGGATGCCGCCGGCGTTGATCACCACCTCGGCGCTGTCGGGCTGGATCGACTTCTCGCTGGCGCCATTCCAGTTGAGGAGCAGCAGCTCGCCGCCGTTGATCTCGAAGGCCGCCTTGGCGCCCTTGGCCGCGTAGGTGGAGACGGTCTCGAAGGTGACATTCGCCAGGTTGCCCGAGGCGGCGATCACGCCCTGCCCCGAGAACGGCCCGAGCACCGCCAGGCGGAAGCTCAGCTCGCGCACGTCCGGCCCGTTGTTGGGAAACGCGCCCAGCCGCACCGCCACGTCCACCTCGCTGATGCGGAGCTGGTCGAAGGTCATGCTGGTCTGGAAGCCGGCCTGCGTCTCCGGCCCGAGGCGGATGCCGGTCACCCCGTGGGTCAGCCGGCCGATGGAGGGGAGATGGTAGGTCTCCATCGTATCCTTCAGGCTGCCCTCGTCCAGCCCCGTCAGGGACAGGTTCTGCACCACCATGCCCTTGCAACTGCGGAACTCGAACATGGTCCCGCCGTCCGGCCCGATCCAGCGGAAGTAGGCCATCGCGGGCATCGCTCGCGTGCCCCACACCGGCGTCTCGCAACGGATCTGCGTGTTCCACCGCTCGACGATACGGATGGTCTTGGAGATGGCGTAGCACACCGGCGGCCGCGGGATCTCGATCACGCCGCCGGGATGGTAGGGCGTGGCGTCCTCCTTGGGATCCCGCGGCGGGATGGCGTCGAACGCGCGCTGGATGGCGTCGGTCTCGTCGGTGCCGTCGCCCTTGGCGTAGTCGCCCAGGTTGACCACGTAGGGCGAGGCGCCGGATGCCAGCGAAGCGCAGCCCAGCGCCAGGGCGGTCCACCACGTCAGGCGGGTGACCATGAGCGTCGTCCTCCTCAGCGGATGCGGTCCCAGATCAGGAGCGCCGTGCCCTCCTGTGGGATCTTGACGCGGTAGTGCAGCCCCTGCCGCTCCTCGCGCTGCTCGGCAAGCTCGCCGCCGGCGCCGGCGAGGATCCGCGGCGCCCGGCTCCAGACCCCCAGGTGCGCCTCGTGCGGGCGGACCAGCACGGTCAGCGGCTCGTGGTGGTTCATCACCAGGAGCACGTACTGCGCATCGTTCTGGCAGCCGATCCAGTTGTAGTCGAGGTGCTCCACGCCGGCCACGTCGCACCTCTCTTCGGGCATCTTGAGCCGCCCCGGCGCTCCGAGCACGGTGCCGCGGAAGGTGACGGGGTCGAGGCCGAGCTGCTGCGGCGCGCGCAGATTCGCCTTGCGCCCCAGCCACCCCCGCGCCAACCAGGCGAACTGCGGGGTCTCCCACTCGGCCCACACCTGCCGGCCGTACTCGTCGCCACGGCCGTTGTTGGACGTCACCATCGGGCGGACGTTGTCGTAGGGCGGGCCGACCACGCCGGTGGTGGGGTCGTCCCAGCCGCCGGTGGCGACCATGCCGTAGGCCTGGTCCGGGTCGGCGCAGAAGTTCATCGCCTTGATCGCCCCGGAGAAGGCGCTGAACAGCGGATCGCGGGTCAGCTCGTAGGCGCGGTGCAGGCCGATGGCGGTCATCGGGCTCTGCGCCTGAGACGGCCCGCAGAGCGACTGCTCGGTAGTCTCGCCATAGCAGGTCTCGTACTGCCGGGTGCTGATCACCCGCGTCCAGCTCCAGGTGGCGGCGTCCTTGGCGGCCTCGATCGCCAGCTCCTTGTCGCCCATATCGGCGAACACCGCCACGGCGATGGCCGGCTCGTAGCCCTCCCAGCTCCGCGTCACCTTGCCCTGCGCGCCGGACACGTCTTCCCAGTAGCCCTCGTAGCGGTGCCGGTCCATGAAGGTGCGGCGGAAGCCGTCGCGCGAGCGGAGCGCCGCCTGACGGTAGCGCTCGTCGCCGGTCTCCTCGGCCATGCCCCACAGCGCCCAGGTGCACCAGATCTGCCCCGCGCCGCTCAGGTCGGAGACGGGCTTGCCCTGGAGGTCCACGGCGTAAGGCCAGGCCCCGTCGGCCTGCAGGTGCTCCACCAGCCAGTCGCAGCCGCGCCGCGCGGCGTTCAGCGCCCGGATGTCGCTCCGCCCGCTCGCCAGCCAGTACCAGAGCAGCGTCTTCGCCGACGTGCCCACGGCGTGCGGCATCATCCACCGGTTCCACGCCTGGTCGCGCCCCACCAGCTTGGGCGGGCTGCCCTCCACGCAGTACTGCGAGAACCAGGTCCCGGCCAACGGCCCGTCGGTCTCCTGCACCGAGAGCAGCCAGTCCACCACCTTCTCGGCCCGTTCCCGCGCGCTCGCGTCGTCGGTGGCGAGGTACCAGCCGTAGAGCGCGGGCAGCGTGTAGGTGGTGCCGTAGAAGTTGTAGAAGAACTCGATCCCCGGGTGCGAGCGCACCGTCTGCCAACGCTCGCTCCAGATCTCCGGCCGCAGCAGGTAGCGCGCGTTGAGCATCTGCATCTGCGTCACCGGCATCGCCCACTGCCGCGGCTGCTCAAAGGCGAACAGGTCGCCGGCCACGTGGCGATAGGCGTCCCACCAGTCGCCGCGGCGCACCGGCAGCATCAGGCGGAACTGCCGCGGGGCCTCGAAGATCGGCGGCCAAGGCGCCTCGTCCAGCGCGGTCTCCGGCTTGAGCGGCACCTGGAACAGCGCGGTCATCTCGTGGTCCGGCGCGAAGCCCCAGGTCAGATTGTCCGTGTCCGGCACCAGGCTGAGCGTGGCGTCGCTGGTCTGGATGCAGAGCATGCGGGTGGCGCTGTGGTGGCCGTTGACCGGCGGCGGCAGGTTCGGCCCGTGCTCGGCGGTGTACCAGTCGAGGTGCGGGCGGAACATCACCCGCGGGTCCGCCACCGCCAGGCGCAGGTCCAGATCGACGAACGGGTCGCCCTGCGGCGCGGGGTCGTCGGGCACCACGCGGCAGGTGAGCGCCGGGTCGCCCTTGGCCTCGCCCACCTCCAACAGCAGGACCGCGCCGGGCACTGCCGCCGCCAGCCTGCGCTCGCCCGCCGGCAGCAGCGGGCGGAGCTGCCCGCCCACCATCAGCCGCAGCCTGGCCTCGAGCGGTCTGCCGGCGCCGGAGGGAACCGCGTCCAGCCGCACTGCGCCGTCGGTCGCCGACCACTGCGCCGCGAGGCCGGGCAGGGCGGTGGTGAACCGCCCCTCGCTCTGGCCGATCACCGAGCGGCGGAGCGTCGTGCGCACGCCGTTCCGCGCGGTGGCGGTCAGTTCGCCCTCCTGATAGCCCTTCGCGGCGCTCGCGTGCAGCTCGAACGGCTTGGCCTCCCCCGGCGGCAGGCTGCCGAGGTCGGCCGAGCGGCCCAGCCAGCCCACCTTCACGCCGCCTGCCGCCGCGGCGCCGGTGTTGCGCAGCTTGCCGCGCAGCGCGACAGCCTTGCCCGGCAGCGCGACCGTGGCGCCGGCGAGGGACAGGTCCTCGAAGGCCAGCTTCGGTCGCACGCGGAGCACGCCGGGCCGCTGGTCCACCAAGCCGCCGCCGGTGTGCAACTCGAGGCGGAGCGGGATCTCACCGGCATGCTGCGGCACGAGCTGGAACGCCGCCTCCGCGCCGCCGCCGGCCGGGATGTCGGACAGCGCTGCGGTGGTCGCGCCCTTCAGACTGCCGCGCGGCGCGACCAGCGTGACGGTCGCGCCGGCCAGCGCCGCGTCGGGGCTGACGACGCGCACGGTCAGCGTCAGCGGCTCGCTTTGGATGGCAGCCGGCGCGACCGACAGGTTGCCCAGCGTGGCGCCGTACCAGGTCTCGACCTCGTGGCTGGCCAGCTCCGGCGCGCCCGTGGCGAGCGACGTGACGGTGATCCGGTAATACCGCGCGCGGACCGGTCGGTCGATCCCGAGCACCTGCGGCCCGTCCGGCGGCAGGCCGGTGAAGCTCTGGCAGGGCGTCCAGTGCTCCATGTCGTCGCTGGTGGCGAGCGCCACGTCGCGCCAGGCGCGGGGCGCGCGGAAGCGGTCGTGGTAGTGCACGAAGCGGGTCACGGCGACGGGCCGGCGGTAGTCGAGGGTCACTTCGGCCGGCTGGTCGGCGGTCGGCGCGGGCTGGCGCCAGTAGTTGCGCACGTACGGCTGCGACGGGCGGGTGGGGTAGCCGTCGAAGGCCCAGCGCGCGTCGTAGGGCCAGCCGGACGAGCCGCTGCCATGGACGCCGAGCGGGTGGGCCTGGCAGTCCCACTTCTCGCTGCGCCCGGCAGCGGCGGTCACCGGCTCCGTGACGCTCGCCGGCAGGCTGAGCCCGAACCGCCCGCGGTCGGCCTCGAAGTTGGCCCGCACTTCGGACCCGGTGAGCATCCGGTTGTAGACCCGCACGATGGCCAGCGAGCCGATCAGCCCGTCGGCCTCGACGCAGTCGTTGTTCGGGTTGCGCGCGCAGCCGAGGGCGTAGAACGGCACGTGCCCGGCCTGCGGCTCGCGCGGCGCGGCGATCACCGCCTGGAGGCCGCCGTCGACGTAGAACCGGGCCAGGCCGCCACCGACGACGGCCACCGTCTGCAGCCAGCGGCGCGCGGGCGCCTCGGCGGGCACAGAGCTGAAGGTCACGCCATGGAGGAACAGGGGCGACTGCGTGCTGGGCCGCAACATGAGCGCGATGCCGCCGGCGCCGAAGTCGTTGCCGACCAGCGTGGCGGCGCGAAGGCAGTGGTTGTCGAAGCAGCCCACGCCCTCCACGCAGGCCCAGGCCTCGAGCGTGATCTCCGGCAGTTCCAGGTTGCCCGGCCCCACGGCGTAGGCCGACTTGCCGTCGAAGCGCAGGGCGTGCGGCGAGTCCGGCGTGCCCCGGCCCTCCCAGCCCGACGTGCGGTCGAAGGCGAAATGGTGAAGCGTGGCCGAGCCGGCGACCGCGTCGGGGTGGCCGGCCAGGTTGCGCCAAACGACGTTGTCCGCGCCGCTGCCGCCCTCGCGGACCTGCGCCGCGGCGTCGAGGTGGAGGATCAGCCCGTGGCTCACGGCATTGGCCGTCAGCGGCAGGATCACGCAGAGCCCGAGCATCATCGCGCGCTCACTCGGCCTGACCGCCGGGTTTGGCAGCCTCGGCGTAGATCTCCTTCACCACCGTCTGGCTGGGCGAGGCGTACCAGCCGTGAACCACCAGGATGTCGCCCTGCCGCACCGCCGCCACGAGCTGCTCGCGCACCGCCGCCGGGTCGCCGTGGCCGACGTAGACGAACGATGCCGCCCGCGGGTAGACCCGCCTGACGTAGTCCGGCGTGCCGAGCTGCTTGAGGTTGGCGTAGTCGCGATAGGGCATGGTGCAGGCGTAGTAGGCGGCGTTCTCGTGCTCGGGGATCAGCAGCACGTCCGGATGCCGGGCAGCCAGCGCGTGGAAGATGGCGGCCGGGAGCGGGATGTTCGGGTCCCCGTTGGAGTCGACGTAGAACAGCGTGCAGCCCCAGCGCTTCTGCGCGTAGGTGAGCTTGGCGTCGAGGTTGGCGAGGATGTCGGGCACCTCGATCTGCCGCACGCCGTCGCGGTAGGACCGGCGCACGGGGAGCTGCGGCCGGATGCAGATGCCGGTGCGCAGCCCGGCGTCGGCGAAGAGCCTGAAGTACTCGTCCGCCACCGGCTCCATCTCGGGCGGCAGCGAGCGCGGGTCGCCGAGGTAGCTGATGGCGTGAGGATACTCCTGTCCCTCGATGTCCCAGGTGATCATCCCCTGGCCGCCGAAGCCCTTGACCACCTCGACGCTCTGCCGGCCCCAGGCCAGCAGCCGCTCGCGGAACTGCTTCCGGCCCTCGTCGCTGACGAAGTCGGCGCCTTTGTCGTTGAACCAGCCGCGCGGGTTGTGCTCGCCGTTGATCCCGGCGCTGCTGGGGAAGAGCGCACCGATGGGCCGGCGGTCGGGCCAGCTCAGCCGGTAGGGGTGCGCCGCCGCGAACCTCTGGTACAGGTCGCCGCAGAGCTGCTCGACGCGGGTGCCCGGCGGGGCGAAGCGGATGGTCAGCTCGAAGCGGTCGGTCTGTCCGCGGTAGATTGGCCGCGCGAGCATGGGGTTGAGCATCTCGCCCATCCAGTCGCTGGTGGTGGCGACGATCACCGGACGCTGCGTGACCGACTGCCGCCCGGCCCAGCCGACCTGGAGCGGGCGGCCGATGTCCTCGTTGCACACGGCCACCAGGCCCGCTGCGCAGTCGGCCAGGTTCACGGTCGGCCCGCCGAGGTTGAATTCGCGGTAGGGCATGTGCTCCGTCCAGCCGCGCGGGGGCTGCGGGAAGCGCATCTCCAGCGGCGAGAGGGCCAGCTCGGTGAGCGGAATGTCGCTCCGGTTTTCCACCTCGATGGTCAGGCGCAGGCGGTCGGGTTCCGGATGGTAGCGGCAGCGCACCTCGCCCCAGGCATAGGTGAGGGTCAGCCGGTCGCCGTCCCAGCCACGCTTCTCGCCGCCGAGGTCGGCCGGCTTGCGCTCGCCGTCCCAGGTCTGGAACGCGGCGCCCCAGACGCGGAAGGCGCCATCGGCGACAAACGACGCACCGCCGTAGTCGAGCTTCGCCAGCCCCGGCCCGCCGGTTGCCACCACGAGCTGCGCCTCGGCGGCGGGCAGGCAGAACAGCAGCACGGCCATCAGTCGGTGGTCCATGGTTCCGTCCCTCACATGGTCGTCACGTACGCGGTACCCCACCCGGTAGGGGCGACCGGCGGGTCGCCCGGATGGATCACCGGGCACAACACCGCATCGCGAGCGCCGTGTGGCACGGGCGGTCCGCTGCCCGTATCCGGTTGGCGCCTGCGCGGACCACGGGCAGCGAACCGCCCGTGCCACACGGCGGCTCCGTTGAGGCCCGACGTCGGGGACACCATCCCGAAGCGGGTTCCTTCTGCTCCGCCTCAGTGCGGCCGCACCGTGTGCCTCACCGGCCAGCTCGCACGCTCCGGGCTGGCGTAGAGCCCGATCCGCTTGACCGGGATGGCTTCGAACCCGATCGCCCACGCCGGCGAATCCGGCCGCAGGTCGAAGTCGAAATGCTCCGCGTCCACGAACTTCGGGTCCACGCCCACCAGGTTGTCTTCCAGCTTCACGCCCGGCCTCGCCAGCCCCTCGATCTCGTCCCACTTGCCGCCCCAGCAGATGTTGTGCTTGACCACGTTGCCCCGCGGCTCGGCGTAGTTGCCCTCCAGGTAGGTCAGCAGTTGCGGGTAGCGGCTGCGCCACGGCTCCTCGTGGTAGGGCACCTCCTCCAGCCGCTGCTTCATGATCGGCACGCTGCCCTTGGCCCAGCCCATCATCCGCGCGTCCACGTGCAGCGCCGGAGTGCAGTCGACGAAGACGTTGCTCTCGACCACATTGTCGTGCCCGCCGCCGATGAACGCCGCGCGCGGCACCTGGTAGAACACGTTGCCGAAGATGGTGGCCGAGCAGAACATGTCGTCCAGGTAGATCCCGTTGCAGCCCTTGTTCTGGTAGCCGTAGATGTGGTGGATGTAGTTGTAGCGGATCAGGTGCCCGCGCATGGCCGGGTTGTAGCCGGCATACATCACCCCGGCGTCGTTGGACTGCCAGACCACGCTGTGGATCTCGTTGTACTCGATCAGGTGGTCGTTGCCGCCGAACAGGACCGCCATGTGCGGAGCGTCATGGATCAGGTTGTGCGCCATCCGGCAGCCGACGCCATCGAGCTGCACGCCGGGCTTGAGGATCGGGTTCCAACGCGCGAAGTGGTGGAGGTGGCAGTTTTCCACGTAGTTGTGGCACGGTGTCAGTGTCCGCCGGTCGCCGCCGCTCAGCGCCACGCCGCCATCGCCCAGGTTGTACATGTCGCAGCCGACCACGCCGTTGTCGGTGCCGCTGACGCCCACCGCCCACGAGCCGGCGTTGCGCAGCGTGCAGCCCACCAGCCGCGTGTGACTGCCCCCGGACAGGCTGGCCAGCGTGCCCCGGGCGCACTCCAGCGTGAGGCCCTGGATTGTCACGTGCGACGTGCCCTTGGTGCTGAGCAGCGAGGGCAGCACGGAGACGGCCACCTGCCCCTGCTCTAGCGGCGCCGGTGGCCAGAAGTAGAGCGTGCCCGTCCCGCGATCGAGGTACCACTCGCCCGGCTGGTCCAACTCGCAGAGCAGGTTGTAGGCGTACCACCAGCCGCCCTGGCGGAAGCCGAAGCCGTGTAGCGGCTGCGGGTCGAGGGTGATCACCTTCTTCTCGGCGTTGATGCTCTGCACGTGCAGCCGCTGATCGGCCCAGTCCCAGAACCAGAAGCCCTCCAGCATGATGTCCGGCTCGCCGACCCAGCGCGCCGGCCGGTCGCCCTCGTAGCGGAAGATGCCCTCGCGACAGCCCTTCGTGCCGCGCACGTCCACCGGCGTGGGGCCGAGCACGTCGACCATCGAGGTGAAGCCCTCGTTCGGCCAGCGGGCCAGGGTCATCGGCTCGCCGCTGAAGAACACCTCCAGCCCCGGCGACGACTGCGCCCAGCTCGGCCCGGCCTTGATCTCGCCGAAGTCCGTCACGCCGAGCGCCTTCAGGTCGGCCCGCATGACCTGCCTGCGCGCCGCGGGGTCGAGCTTGGCCAGGACCGCCGCATCGGTGACAGGCTGCCAGCCGGTCACCACCCGGCCGCCCACCAGGCTGACCGTCCGCCCCGGCGCCGCGCGCCAGGTGATGGGCGACTCGGCGGTGCCGCTGTCCTCGGCGGTCAGGGCGAAGGGCTGCGCCAGCTCGTACACCCCGCCCGCCAGCTCGACGACGATCCCGCCCCTGGCCGGCGCGGTGGTCTTCAGCTTGCGCACCGCGTCGCGGGCGCGCTCGAGCGTGCGGAACGGGCCGTCACCGGTGCGCCGGTTGGCAGCGGCCGAGCGGCCGGACCAGGCGTCGTTGCCGCCGGGCGAGACGTACAGCCAGGCGGCGGCGTCGGCGGGCGCGAGGGCGGACAGGCCCAGGATGAGCAAGGCAGCGGCCAGCGCGATGGTGTGCATGAACGTCACTCCTGACGGCCTCAGATCACCAACTGCCCGCTCTCCAGCAGGTGGTCGAGCGCCTCGGCGTAGATCTCCTCGGTGGTGAAGCGCGGCTGGTAGCCGAGGAGCCGCTGCCCCTTCTCGATGCTGCAGCAGGGCGAGTGGAGCAGGTGGTCCAGCGTGCAGAGCCAGCCGTCGCCCATCCGCCGGGCCACCTCGTCGTGCGGCAGCAGCTCGACGTTCGGCTCGCGGCCGAACAGCCCGGCCACGCAGCGGCAGCAGGCCAGCAGCGTGAGCGCGTAGGGCGCCACCGCGCTGAACGACTCGCCCAGCGCCTGCGCGCGGTGCGTGAGGGCCAGCTCGAAGAGCTGCGCCACGTCGTCGCCGTGGACGTGGTGGAGCGTCTGCAGCCCCGGCTCCGGGAGCGGCACGGGCTCGCCCCGCGCCAGCTTACCGTACACCCCGACGCCGTCACGCGTGCCCTGCGGGTCGATGGGCAGCCACCGGCGGCCGGAGATGTGGCCGGGATGAATGATGGTGGCGGGGAAGCCCTCGGTCTGGTAGAGCCGGATCAGCTCCGCCTCGATGGCGGCCTTCTGGATGCCGTAGTCGTCGATGGGCCGGCGCGGGTCGCTCTCGCGGTAGGGCAGCCGGTCGGGCGGGCCGTAGGCCCAGATGGTGCCGCAGTGGAGGAAGTGCGCGGTCCGCCCGGCGAACGCCTCGACCATGACGCGGTTCTGCTCCGGGGTGTAGCAGATCAGGTCCATCACGGCCTCGGCGTCAAGGGAGGCCATCCTCGCCGTCCAGGTGCCGGCCTGCTCCTCGGCCGAGCGATCGGCCACCACCCAGGTCACCAGAGGCCAGGCGAGCCGTTCGTGGGTGTACTGCGGCGCGGGCCGGCGGGCGACCACGGTGACCTCGTGCCCGCTCCGCACGAGGCGCGGGACCAGATAACTGCCGATGTGCCCGGTGCCGCCGATGACGAGAACCTTCATCTTCACGCTCCTTGCTCCGCCGCTTCACGCAGCATGTCCAGCGCCTGCTCCACCATCGCCTCCCCGGTCCCCGGCGCGGAGAGACTGTGCCAGCCCGCCCAGAGCTGATAGCCGCCCAGCTCGTACGCTTCGCGGTCGCCGACGTACCCCAGCGTGTCGTTCGCCAGCCCCACCACGTAGGTCCACCTGAACGGCGAGCGGCGGCGGATCTCCAGCCCGAGGCGGGCGAACAGCTCCGCCGGCACCCCGACCAGCGCCACGTCGCCGAGACGGATCACCTGCAGCCAGGTCTGCCGCTCTTCGCCCTGCACCGGCGCCATCTCTGCCCGCATCGCGCGGAAGACCGCCTGGTTCGGCTCGGGGTTGGCCGGGAGGTAGTGCTCGCTCCACCGCTTCACCGCCGCCTCTTCGGCCGCCTCGTCGAACGCGCGCACCCGGAAGACGAACGGCCGCTTGAGCACCACCAACGGGTCGAGGCTCAGCGGCTCGGCCATCCTCAGGCCCCACTCCACCGCCTCGGTCACCCGGTGCACGCACTCGGCAGGGGAGACCGCGTGCTGGTTCGGGGTGCTGCCGAACGCGCCGGTGTTGTGGCTGGAGCCGAAGGCGCCGGGGAGGAACAGCGCAGTGCCGCCGTGCCGCCGCTCCAGCTCCTGCGCGACGTGGCCGTAGAACCCGGGCGAGAGCCGGCCAGGTGCGAGGACGCCGATGTTGTGGACCGAGTGGTTGAAGGCCATCCCGATCATCGAGCCGTCCTGCCGCTTCACGGCGAACACCGGCAGGTCGGGGTCGGACGGCCCGGTGGGGCGGACCACTTCATCCCACCGATAGGCATACCAGGCGATGCTGCCGTCGCGGAGGAGGTAGCGGCTGTTGGTGCCGACGGTGGCCTCCTGGCTCTGGGCGAAGCACACCTCGGCCGGCTCCAGCGGGGCGCAGGCGCGGCGCACGGCCTCGACCGCCGCCTGCCCGAGCCGCTCGCAGAAGCCCGCGTCGCGGTGGCAGCCGAGGATGTCGATGGTGCACGGCGCGTGGTGCGTGTGGGTGGCGGTGACGAGCTGGTCGTCGAAGGCGATGCCGCATTCGGTGGTGACGGCCTCGGCGATGCCGGCGCGAATGTCGGGCGGGATGGCGATGCTGTCGGTACAGACCAGGCAGATCCGCCGCCCGGCGTCGAGCACCAGCGCGGCGGCGCGGAGCGGCGCCTCCGGTTCAGGTTCGGTCGCGATGGTCACGGCGGCGGCGCCGGCGCGCAGCTCGGACACGGCGGGATCTCCCCGGCCGTGCCCGTTCGCCTCCGGCGGCCCGGACTCCTGCCCGGCTACGGGCCGCTGGGCCCGCTGAAGCTCTGGGTGAAGATCGTGATGTCCTGGAGGTTCACGACGCCGTCGCTGTTCAGGTCGCCCTGCTCCGGCGGCGTCTGCGGGATGTGGATGGCCTGTTGGATCAGCGCGAAGTCGAGCAGGTCGGCGTCGCCGTCGCGGTCCACGTCCCCCGGCGAGGTGGGCGACGCAGGCAGCGGGACCGTCCACTGCATGAAGTTCTGCTGCCCGTCGACGCTGAACACCGTCAGCACCGTCAGCGAGCCCGGGCGGAAGGTCAGCAGGGCCAGACCGTTCGCCACGTCCGTCTGCCGGCCAGCCGGCCTGACGATGTGCGGCGTGACGAGCACCAGCAGCTCGCTGGTGAGATTGAGGGAGTCGTTGCCCGCCTGGCCGTTGATGGTGAGTCCCTGCGTGACCAGCCGGAACGGCTAGCCGGGCCTGCCGATGAGGATGGGCTCCCGCGGCAGGACCACCTGTGAGATCGGGAGCGGCGGGAAGAGACAGTCCACCCGCCCGAGGTCCCCGCGCCAGGCGGCCCAGACGCGGTCGTCGGGGTCGTTGCCCGGGGTCGGGATGGTGATCACATCGTCGCCGCCGTCGAGCAGCTCGCGGAAGGGATCGCCCTGCCGGCTGATCTGGATGATCGGCCCGCTGAACTCCGCCGTGCCGGTGCTGGGCGGGAAGCTCGAGAGCGTGAACTCGGTGAAGACGTCGAAGAACGACGACATGTAGGGCAGACCGTCCGGGGGAGCGATGATCGTGCCCGTGCCATTCGAGGTGTTCACCGGATCCAGCCCGATGGTCCCCGTGCCGTTGCCCAGAGTGATGGGGAGCCGGCGCTCTTCCAGAGCCAACTGCTGCGGAGCCGGCGGGTCCTGCGGGAAGCCGCCCGTCTGGGGATGGCCGGGCCGGGGGTAGTCATCGTCCGGACCGTCGGTGGTCTCGAAGTTCAAGCAGATCTCGTCGTGCAGCGGCGATCCCTCGAGGCACTTGCAGAGCGCCGCGATGATGTCCGCGTCGGTCACGTTGAGGTTGCCCATCGCGGCCTCGACCTGGGCGAGGCTCACCCCGCCGCCGCCGGCGCGAGCCGCGGCCACGGCGGCGGCGAGCTGCTCCAACGCCTCCGAAGTGCCGAGGTTGTCAGGGCAGGACCACGACGACGTCGCGGCGTCCGTGTCGCTGAACCAGTGGAAAGCCTTGGTAGTGTGCTGATCGCACTCCAGGAAGACGGGGCTCATCGCGCCGCCGAAGCAGGCACCATTGAAGATGTTGACGTGCCCGGCCGTGACGTTTTCGTTGATCAGTCGGCACAGCTCCTCGTAGGTAATGAAATCATTGCCGACCTGGATCTGGCTGCCCGGCGGCGCCGAGCCGTGGGTGGAGATGAAGAGGAAGAACTTGTCCCCGGCCCCCATGCCCAACGATGCCGTGCGGAGCTTCTCCGCCAGGTCGTCCTCGTCGATCGGGTCCGGGTGGTTGTGCCACAGCACGGAGATGGGGTTGGCCTCGCCGGTCAGGTCCTGCATGAACTCGGCGGCGTTCTGTAGATCGTCATCGCGCCGCTCCTCATCCGATCCGCCGAGCCACAGACCCCCGCCATTGGAGTTTGTCATCTGCCGGGCTTGGCGCCCGGCGGCATGGAACGCGACGTCCTCGAGGCCCTCGTGCAGGTAGACCAGGTTCGCCCGCCGGTCAGCGTCACTTGTCAGCCGGATCACGCCGCCCACGACCGGGAAAGCCGTGACCGACTGCACGAAGAGCGCGCCGTCGGACGGGCGCACGTAGACGTAGCTCGCCGGGTGCTCCCAGTTGGCCAGCACGCTGGGGTCAACGAAGAACACGAAGTAGTCGGCGTTGAGCGTGTAGCCCGTGGCGTCGAAGTACGGCCGGATGGTCGTGCCGCGGGGCGTGACGCCGTTCTGCAAGCGGTACACCACGTCGGTCGGGTCGTCGCCCTCACCCGTGATCACGCCGGCCTGCCGGCTCGGCGTGAAGCCGAGGAGCTGGGCCAGCACCCGGAGCGCCGCGGCGTTCACGTCGCCGCACGGCCCGGTGCCGCCGATGCGCGTCCCTGGCGGGTCGCTGCCGGTCGCCTCCGAGCCGCCGCAGCCGAGGAGCACCGCGCCCCCCAGCACCACCACCGCCAACGCCGCTCCCGCCGCCACCCTTCGTCGCTGCCACATGCTGTCCCACCTCTCCGTGTCCCCTGACACAAGACAATCCGGTCGAGATGTCTTGATTTCGCCGGACCGACCCGGACCTCCTGCCGCGGATCGCATTCTGTGCGCCAGATCTTGCGGGGGCATTGCGTTTTGCGATGACGCTGCCACGCGCCGGATCACGGGGAAGTGACCGCCCGCACGCGGCGAAACGGGCCGAACCCGGATGGGCGGGAGGCCGCTAATGCGCGTGCTCAGCCGAGAGATGACCGTCCCGTGCCGTGACGGGCGGCCGGTGTTCCCCGGCTTCGTCACCTACGTCAGCGTCGCCGAGCCGATCCTGCTCCACCGCTACGGCCGGGTCGACGCCTCGGACACCTACGACGACTTCGACGATTACCTCAGCCGCGACAACGGCCGCACCTGGAGCCAGCCGATCCACGGCCTACGCTCCCGCACGACCCCCGCCGGCAGAGTCCGCTACGCCGAGAACGCCGCGTTCTTCGATCCCGACACGGGCAGGCTGCTGACTTTCTGCAGCCGCGGGCTGTACCCCCACGACAAGATCGACGTGGACGAGAAGTACGAGGTGGTGACCGACATGTGGGACCCCGCCGCCGACCGCTGGCGCGGCGAGGAGCTGCTCGCGCACGCGCTCCCCGGCGGGCTCTGCATCAGCTTCTGCTTCCCGCTCAAGACCTGTTCCGGGAAGCTGCTGCTCCCCGCCATGACTCTCCTCCTGGACGGCGCCGGCAACCCCGTCCACTACCAGGGCTGCTGGGCGCCCTCCTACGCCTCGCTCACCGTGCAGGGCAGATACCAAGCGGACGGCTCGCTTGCCTGGCAGGTCGGCCGGCCGGTGGACACCGACCCCGCCCGCTCCTCGCGCGGTTTCGACGAGAACACACTGGCAGAGCTGGCGGACGGGCGGGTCGTGATGGTCATGCGCGGCGACAACGGCATGTTCCCCGAGCGGCCGGGCCACAAGTGGCACTGTTTCTCGGACGACGAGGGGCTGACCTGGTCGCGCCCGGAGCCGCTGGGCTGCAGCGACGGCGGGACCGTCGAATCCGGTTCCAACGGCTCGGCGCTGCTCCGCTCGGCTCGCAACGGCAAGCTCTACTGGATCGGCAACCTGGCCCTCGACGGCGAGCGCGCCAACGCCAACTGGCCGCGCAGCCCGCTGTGCATCGTCGAGATGCAGGAGGAGCCGCTCGCCTTCCGCCGCGACACCATCACCGTGATCGACCGCCGCGCGCCCGACGAGCCGCCGCTGACGCAGTTGTCCAACTTCCGCTTCTACCAGGACCGCCTCACCGGCGACGTGGTGATCTACCTGGCGCGGTTCGGCGAGCGCGACCCGGACAACTGGATGGACGCCGACTACTATCGCTATCGGGTGGCCCTGGAGTGAGGGTGGTATGAGCGATGCCGCCTGGCGGCCCACCGTCGCCGACCGCGCCGCCGCGCGGGAGCTTGTCGCGCGCCTGCCCGCTCAGCTCTTCGACGCGCACCTGCACCTCTACGCCACGGAGCACATCGCGCCCGCGGCGGCGATTCTGGGCGAGGGCCCGGCCGAGTGCGGCGTGGCGGAGTGGCGCGCGCTGGTCGGCCGGCAGGTGGGCGTCGGCCGGCTGCGGGGCGGGCTGTGCGTGCCCTACCCCTCGCGCGACGGCGACCGGGCCGCGGCCAACCGGTTCGTGCTGCAGCAGACCGCCGGCCGGCGCAACCATCGCGCGCTGTTGCTCGTCTCGCCGCGGGACCGGTCGGCGGCGGTGGAGGCGCTGCTCGACGGACACCCGCAGATCGCCGGGTTCAAGGTCTATCACTCGCTGGCACGGCGGGAGGTGAGCTTCGCCTGCCGGCCGGCGGAGTATCTGCCCGAGTGGCTGTGGGTGCTGGCCGACCGCCGCGGGCTGCTGATCTTGCTCCACCTGGTGCGCGATCGCGCGTTGGCCGACCCGGTCAACCACCGTTACCTGCGCGCCCACTGCGAGCACTACCCGCGCGCGAAGCTGGTCCTCGCTCATGCCGCCCGCGGGTTCCACGCTCGGCACACCGTGGCCGGTGTGGAGGCGCGGTGCGGGCTGAACAACGTTTGGTTCGACACCGCGGCGGTGTGCGAGGCCGACGCGCCGGCGGCGGTGCTCGAGGCCTTCGGCCCGCGCCGGGTGATGTGGGGCAGCGACTTTCCGGTTTCGCACCAGCGCGGGCGCTGCGTCAGCCTGGGCACCGGCTTCGCCTGGGTCACCACCGACCAGCTCGAGTGGCCCGCCGGGTCCTTCG
>JACPDV010000280.1:0-3410 GCA_016183835.1 Armatimonadota bacterium | reverse complement strand
TGGGGCTGCACGACGCCGACCTGCGCGACCTGTTCGCCGACAACGCCCGGCGGCTGGTGGGTCTCCTGCCCGCCACCACGGACGTGACGCTGGAGCGCTACCGGCATGCGCGCACGCTGATCCCCGGCGGCACGCAACTGCTCAGCAAGCGGCCCGAGATGTTCGCGCCGGAGCAGTGGCCGGCGTACTTCCGCGAGGCGCGCGGCTGCGCGATCGTGGACCTCGACGGCCGGCGCTGGATCGACTGCTCCATCCACGGCATCGGGGCGACGATCCTGGGCTACCGCGATCCGGACGTGACCCGCGCGGTGCGGCGGCGCCTGGCGCTGGGCAGCCTCTCGACCCTCAGTCCCGAAGAGGAGCCGGAGCTGGCGGAGCGGCTGTTGGCGCTGCACCCGTGGGCGGAGCAGGCGCGGTTCGGACGGACCGGCGGCGAGGCGATGGCCGTGGCGGTGCGCATCGCGCGGGCCACCACCGACCGCTCCGTGGTGGCGGTGTGCGGCTACCACGGCTGGCACGACTGGTACCTGGCGGCGAACCTGGGCGAGGACGATGCGCTGCGCGGTCACCTGCTGCCCGGCCTGGCGCCGCTTGGCGTGCCGCGCGAGCTGCGCGGCACCTGCCGCACCTTCACCTACGGCGACCTGGACGAGCTGGACCGCATCGTCGCCGAGTGCGGCCCGCGGCTGGCGGCCGTGGTGATGGAGCCCTGCCGCAGTCACGATCCGCCGCCGGGGTTCCTCGCCGGCGTGCGCGACCGGGTTCATGCCGCCGGGGCGCTCCTGGTGTTCGACGAGATCACCATCGGCTGGCGCCTGGCCTACGGCGGCGCGCACCTGCTCTTCGGCGTGCCGCCCGACCTGGCGGTGTTCGGCAAAACGCTCGCCAACGGCCACCCGATGGCGGCAGTGATCGGCACGCGCGCGGCGATGGAAGGGGCGCACGGGTCGTTCATCTCGAGCTCGTACTGGACCGAGGGGATCGGCCCGGCGGCGGCGCTGGCGACGCTCGACAAGCTGGCGCGGATCGACGTGCCCGCCCATTGCCGGCGGCTCGGGGAGCGCGTGCAAGCGGCCTGGGGCGAGCTGGCCGCGCGGCACGGGCTGCCGGTGACGCTCGACGGCGGCTACCCGGCGCTGGCGCACTTCGCCTTCGATCACGAGCTGGCACTGGAGCTGAAGACGCTCTTCGTCCAGGCGATGCTGGACCGCGGGTTCCTGGCGACCACGGCGCTCTACTTCTGCCTGGCGCACACGGACGCGATCGTCGAGCGCTATCTGGCGGCGGTGGACGAGGCGTTCGGCGAGGTGGCGGCGGCGCTGCGGGCGGGTGAGGTGCGGCAACGGCTGAGCGGGCCGGTGGCGCATACGGGGTTCCGGCGGCTCCTGTGATCGCTGCGCGCAGCACCCCCTCCTTGCCAAGGAGCACGCGCCAGCGCGGGGCACCCCCTCCTTGCCAAGGAGGGGGCAGGGGGAGGTCCAGTCGGAGCGGCCAAGCGTCGCAAGCGGTCGGGACCTCACCCCAGCCCTCTCCTTGGCAAGGAGAGGGAGTCGGACCGCCCGGCCGGCCTTGAGTTGCCCGCCCAACTGCGTTACAGTCGGAGCGCTCCGCGATCGAGGTGTCCCCATGCGCGCCATCCCCCTCGCCCTCCTCCTCGCCCTCCTCCTCGCCCTCGCCACGCAAGCGTCGGCGCTGACCGCCGACCGGGCCCGCGACCAGGCGTTCAGCCGGTTGTGGGACCGCGACCCGCCGGGCGACCTGCTGTTCAGCGAGGACTTCGAGGGCGGCAACCTGGACCGCTGGAACCCGGACCCGGGCTGGACCCTCGTGGACCGCCCCGGTGGACCCGGCGAGTGCGCGCAGGTGGTCTCCACCGAGGACCAGATCCAGGACCTGGTGCTCAAGGCGCCGCTCACTATCGTGCCCGGCCACCCCGTCGCCGTCTGCTGGCGGACGCGCCTGACCACCGGCTCGCAGCCGCTCTTCCTGCGTGTCGACTTCTTCGGCGAGGACGGGAAGCAGGGCGCGCCGTACGCCCGCCAGGAGCTGTCGCGCTCGGGACCCGAGTGGACCGACAATGTGATGCTGGTCTCTGACTGGTTCCCCGACTACGCCCGCGCGATCACCATCTGGTTCCACGAGGCCGAGAAGGCGGGCACCACCTCGCTGCTGGACGACATCCGCGTGGTCGACCTGCAGCCCGCGGTCACCGCGCTCCTGCAGGCCGAGCTGCCCGCGCTCCGCGCTCGCGCCGGCCAGCTCGCGACGGCGCTGGGCAAGCTGCCTGCGTCGCCGGTGATCGACGCCTGGAAGACCGTCGCGGCCAAGCGGCTGGCCTGGATCCGCGAGCAGCTCGACGCCGCGGCGAAGCTGGAGCCGGGCAGCGGCGACGCGGCGCGGGTGCTGGCCGAGCCATCCGTCTACCTCCAGCGCCTGGGCGACGCGGTGGCCGCGCTGGGGCAGAAGAAGCTCTCCACCACGCGTGTGCTGGCCTACGCCACGCGGCCGATCAGCTCGACCATGATCCTGCCGCACACCGCCGAGCTGCCCGGCGGGCCGGCCGAACGGGTGACGCTGGCCGCCTGCCCGGGCGAGTACGAGCCGGCCAGCCTGGTGCTCTGGTCGCCCGACGGGCTGCCGGCGGTGGGCGCGACGGCGAGCGACCTGAAGGGTCCCGCCGGGAGCATCCCCGCGGCGAACCTCGACCTCAAGTGGGTCAAGTGCTGGTACCAGGGCGGCAACGCACCGTACGGCATCGGCGTGGTGCGCGATCGCAAGGCGCTGATCCCCGAGCTGCTGGTCAACGACCCCGACCTGGTGCGCGTGGACCTGGCGGCGCAACACAACGAGCTGAAGCTCTCCTTCCCCGCCGGTGCTCGGTACGTGCCCATCGACGACCCACAGCCCGTCAACTGGGGCGGCCGGCTTAAGCTCGACGAGTTCCCGGTCAAGGACAGCCCGACGCTGCTCCCCGCCGACCTGCCCGCCGGGCTCAACCAGCAGCTCTGGCTGACGCTGAAGGTGCCCGATTCCGCCAAGGCCGGGCGCTACGAGGGCCGGCTCCAGCTCATGAGCGAGGGCCGGCCGGTGGGCTCCGTGGCGCTGGCGGTGGACGTGCTGCCCTTCGCCCTCGCCGAGCCAAGGACGCACCACGACCCGGCGGCCGAGTTCACCTACAGCCTCTACTACTGGGGCTGGCTCGACCCCGCGGGGCAGGGGAGCATCAGCTACGACCGGAAGAGTGAGCCGCAGTTCCGGGCGGAGCTGCGGTACATGCGCGAGCGCGGCATCGTGGCGCCCTGCATGATCTGGCCCGCGCCGATGGTCTACGGTGACGAGACAGCGTTCCGCAGGCACCTCCAGCTCGCCAAGGAGGAGGGCTTCGCCGGGCACCCGCTGGTCTTCGGCTC
>JACPDV010000279.1:5984-14668 GCA_016183835.1 Armatimonadota bacterium | reverse complement strand
GGTCTGCCCCCGCTGCGGCGGCCCGGCGCGGCGTGAGACGGACACGATGGACACTTTCGTGGACTCGTCGTGGTACTACCTGCGCTACGCCAGCCAGCCGGCGGACGCGGCGTTCCGGCGCGACGAGCTGGACCGCTGGATGCCGGTGACCCAGTACGTGGGCGGCATCGAGCACGCCACGATGCACCTGATCTACGCCCGGTTCTTCACCAAGGTGCTCTACGACCTGGGGCTGGTGGGCTGCGAGGAGCCGTTCGAGCGGCTCTTCACACAGGGCATGGTGACCCGCGAGGTCTGGTGGTGCCCGGCCGAGATGCGCTGGTACCGCCGCACGGAGCTGACCGACGGCGACCCGCCCGTGTCGCCCCAAGGGAACCCCTGCGAGCGGATCGTCAAGAAGATGAGCAAGTCGCTGCCCAACACGGTGGCGCCGGAAGGGATCTGCGAGGAGTACGGCGCCGACACGCTGCGCTGCTACATCCTCTTCGTCGGCCCGCCCGAGGCGGAGGCGGAGTGGCAGGACGACGGGGTGAGCGGGGTGCACCGCTTCGTCACCCGCGCCTGGCGCTGCTTCGTGCCCCATGCTGAGAGCTGGCGCGCCGACTGGCGCGCCGGTCTCGGCGAGCTGGACGACGCGCAGCGAGCCGTGCGGCGGAAGCTGCACGAGACCGTGGCCAAGGTCGGCGGCGACCTCGAGCGGTTCTCGCTGAACACGGCGATCCCGGCCTTGATGGAGCTGGTCAACGTGGTGCTGCCGTTTGTGGAGGCGCGCTCGTCCGGCCCGAGCGCGGCCGACCGCGCGGTGTACAGCGAGGCGGCGGAGCTGTTCGCGCTGATCCTGGCGCCCTTCGCCCCGCACCTGGCGGACGAGATCTGGTCGGCCACGGGTCACGCCGGCTCGACCTTCGAGGCGGCCTGGCCGGAAGCGGACGCCGCGGCCATGCGGCGCGAGCAGATCACCGTGGTGGTGCAGGTGAACGGGAAGGTGCGCGACCGGATCGAGGTGGACGCCGACGCGGATCAGGCGGCGATCGAGGCGCTGGTGATGGGTTCGGAGAAGGTGCAGCGGCGGGTCATCTACGTGCCGGGCCGGTTGGTGAACATCGTGGTCTAGGGCGTTCCTTCCGCCGAAAGGGGAGGTGCCGATGGCTGCCGACAGCACTACGCCGCGGAGCGTCACGCCGCTGGAGCAGGCGCACCGCGCGCTCGGGTGGATGGGCGCGCGGCACGACATGGTGATGCGCCTCTTCCGGCTGGCCACCGAGTGGCTCGACGAAGAGCCGCTGCTCACCCGCGCGCTCGACATCCTCAATGAGGTGGTGGGCGCGGAGGCTTCCTCGGTGATCATGCTCGACCGGCAGGAGGGCGACCTCTACTTCGCCGCCACCACGGGGCCGGTGGCCGAGGGGATCAAGCTCTATCGCTTCGACCGCACCGAGGGCATCGCCGGCTGGTGCGTGGCCAGCGGGCAGGTGCTGCGGATCGGCAACGTCGAGGCCGAGTCGCACTGGCACCGGCAGATCAGCGAGCAGCTCGGCTACAGCGTGAAGCAGATCCTGGCCGCGCCGATCCGGCTGCGGAGCCGAGTGATCGGCTGCATCGAGCTGATCAACAAGATCGACCCGCCGGGCTCTCAGTTCGATCCGGAGGACGAGGACCTGGTGGCCGACGCCGCGGAGTGCGTCGCCCTGCTCTTCGCCCTGCGGCGCAAAGGGGGTGCGTGATGGCCGCGACCCTCGACCAGATCCTCCAGGCCATGCTCGACTGCCGCGGCTCGGATCTCCACCTCAAGGCCGACCGGCCGCCGATGTTCCGCATCGCCGGCAAGATCATGCCCTCGGAGTTCGAGCCGCTGAGCAACGAGGACGTGCAGGTGCTGGTGCTCGGGATCATGACCGACCGCCTCCGCACGGTGTTCGAGAGCGACTGGAGCGTCGATTTCTCGTACGTGATGGGCGACAAGGCGCGGTTCCGGGTCAACGCCTTCATCCAGCGCGGCTGCGTCTCCGCCTCGCTCCGCGCCGTGCCGCTGCGCGTGCCCGACCTGAAGAAGCTCCACCTGCCCTCGGTGCTGGCCGACATCGCTCTCTCCCCGTCCGGGCTGGTGCTCGTCACGGGGCCCACCGGGAGCGGCAAGTCCACCACCGTGGCCTCCATGCTCGACCACGTCAATGAGCACCGCGAGGCGCACATCGTGACCCTCGAGGACCCCATCGAATTCGTCTACCAGGACAAGCAGAGCATCGTCAACCAACGCGAGATCGGCACCGACGTGCCCGATTTCACCTCCGGGCTGAAGCACGTGCTGCGGCAGGACCCGGACGTGATCCTGATCGGCGAGATGCGTGATCCGGAGACCATCGAGGCTGCCGTGGCCGCCGCCGAGACCGGCCACCTGGTGTTCAGCACGCTCCACACCAACGACGCGCCGGGGACCATCGACCGCATCGTGGACTGCTTCGAGCCCGAGGAGCAGCGGCAGGTGCGGACGCAGATCGCCGCGGTCCTCAAGGCGGTGGTGACGCAGAAGCTGGTGCCCTTCGCCTCGCGGCCGGGGCGGGTGCCCGCGGTGGAAGTGATGATCAACTCGCCCCAGGTGCAGCACCACATCGCCGACGGGCAGACCAATCTGTTGCATCGCGTGATCGAGGAGTCCGGAGGCTACTACCGGATGCAGACCATGAACCAGTCGCTGGCGCTCCTGCTCAAGCACGAGGCCATTACCCTCGACGCCGCGGAGGCCGTCAGCGACGACCCCGACGAGCTGCTCCGGATCCTCCGGACGATGGGCGCGCAGGCCTCGTGAGCACCGCCGACCGGCCCGCGCGCGGCGTGGCGGCGTCCGCCGCGCTCCTGCTCGTGCTGGCCGCCGGCACCCTCTGCCTGTGGGTCAGCGTCGCCCGGCACCGCGACACCGGCGGGCCTCTGCTCCTCGGCGCGCCGCTCCCGCCCACCGCGGGCGACGAGCCGCCCGTGGTGGTCCACGTGGCCGGCGCCGTAAAGCAGCCCGGCGTCTACCGGTTCCGCGGCTCGGAGCGCGTGGTCGACGCAGTCCGCCGCGCCGGCGGGCCGGCGCCGGGCGCCCGGCTCAACGACCTGAACCTCGCCGCCCACCTCAAGGACGGCATCCGCCTCTACGTGCCGGGGCCGCGCGACGGGCCGCGCGACGAGCTGATCCTGGTCACCGACGACATCTACGTCAAGCCGCCGCCCGAGCCGCGCCCGCCCGACCAGCCGCCCACCGAGCGCGGGCCGCAGGTCACCGACGTGGGGGCGGCGACGCGGGCCGAGAAGCCGCCCGCGAGCGGGCGAAAGCTCTTGCCCGCGGGGCGGGTCAACCTCAACACCGCCTCGCTCGAGGAGCTGATGACGCTGCCGGGGGTGGGCGAAGTGACCGCCCGGCGGATCCTCGCCTATCGCGCCGCGCACGGCCCGTTCCGCGACCCGCGCGGGCTGCTGCAGGTGCGCGGGATCGGCGACAAGACCTACGCCAAGCTGGCGCCCTACCTGAGCGTGGAGTGAGGGCCGGCGATGCACCGTGCCCCCCGAGCCTGCGCACTCCTCGCCGCCGTGGTGCTGGCCGTCGGCGCGGTGCCCACGCTGGGCTACTACCAGCGGCCGGGGATGCTGCTCGTGGCCCTCGGCAGCGCGCTGGCCGCGGTGGCGGTGTTCGGCGGGGCGTGGTTGGCCAGAGCCTGCGGGCACGAGCCGGTGCGGCGGGGCCTGGCGGCGGCGGGTCCCGCGCTGCTGCTCTTCACCGCCTGTCGCGCCGCGCTGGAGCCCCGCCCGTCGCCGGTGGTGCCGTCCTTCGCAGCCCTGGCCGTGCTGATTCTCGCCGTCGCGCTCGCCCGTCGAGCAGAGGAACCGGACCCGCTGCGCTGCGCCGCGCCGGGGCTGCTGGTGGCCTGCGCCGGGTCGGCCCTGATCCACGCCAGGCTGCTCTACGCCGTCCGGCCGGTGGGCCTGATGGCGGTCTGGTACGGCATGTGGCTCGGCGTGGCCCTGGCGATGCTGGCGCTGTCAGGTCGGTGGCTCGGGCGACGATGGTGGCGAGGAGCGGTCCTGGGTGGGTTGTTCGTGGCGGGGCTGGCGGTCCGCGGCGGCGCGCTGGTGGCCTCGCCCGATCCGGTGATCGACGTCCACGCGGTGATCGACCAGACGCCCAAGGCCCTGCTGCGCGGAGAGAACCCGTACCGCTATCCGCTCGTCAGCCCCTACGGCACGGAGCGCGCGCGGCGGTTCGGCGTGGGCGGCAGGGCGGCCGATCCCGACCCGCCGATCTACACGCCGGGCTACCTCTTCCTGTTCCTGCCGGCGGCCGTGGCCGGGGTGGACCCGCGGTGGATGCTGGTGCTCTGCTGGCTCGCGCTGGCCGGACTGGTGGTCTGGTGGGCCGGACGGGAGGAGGCGCCGGGGACGGCCGTGTGGCTGGCCGGCGTGCTCCTGCTGATCCCGTGCGCCTGCGCCACGGCAGAGCAGGCCTGGTTCGATGCCGGCGTGGGGCTGTTCGTCGTGGCGGGGCTCCTGCCGCTGGCGCCGTGGCTGGCCGGCGCGCTGGCCGGGTTCGGCGTGACAGTGAAGCAGAACGGGCTGTTCTGCCTGCCCGCCCTGTGGGCCCGATGGCGCGCGGAGCGCCCGGCGTGGCGGACGATGCTGGCGATGATCCTGGCACCCAACCTGATCTTCGTCGTCTGGGACGCCAGGGAGTACGCCAAGGACGTGCTCCTCGGTTTCCTCAAGCCCGGCATCTGGTCGCCGGCGCTGTGCCTGCCCGGCCTGCTCGAGGCGGAGCTCGGGTGGCACGTGCCGAGCGCTTTGTCCCTGGCGATGCTGGTAAGTGCGGTGGGACTGGGCGTGCTGGCGGCGCGGCTGGCGGGCCGCTCGCCGGCGGCGCAGGCGCGGGCGATGGGCTTCGCGCTGGTGGCGCTGAACCTGCTCAACCGTCCCGCGTTCGTCAACCACCACGAGCTGGCGGCGGCGGTGCTGTTGTCCGGAGCGGCCTGGCCGGAGGGCGAGCCCGATGGCGAGTGAGCCGGCACGGCCGCATCCGCTGCTGATGGAGGCCGTGGCCGCCGGGCTGGTGCTCCTCGCCGGTGCGCCGCTCCTGGCCGGGCGAATCTACTACCTGGACGACTTCCAGGGGCTCGGCCTGCCGCTCTTCGCCTCGTTGCGGCGGGCGCTGCACGCCGGTGCGTCGCCCGCCTGGTGCCCGGACATGCTGGCCGGCTATCCCGCGCTCGCGGCCGGGCAGAGCGGCGCGGCGTACCCGCTCAACCAGGTGCTCTTCCGCCTGCTGCCGCTCATCCCGGCGGTGGCGGTGTTCTACCTCTTCCACCTCTGGCTGCTGGTGCGGGCGATGCTCGGGCTGCTGCGGGAGCTGGGCGCCACGCCGTCGGGTGCGGTGGTCGGCGCGGCGGTGGCGGGACTCGGCGGGGCGGTAGCCGGGCACCACATGCACGCCAACGTGATCGCCGGGATGGGCTGGACCGGGCCGGTCTTGTGGCTCGGCGCGCTCGTCGCCCGGCGCCCGGACGGCAGGCTGCCGTCCCTGCTTCTCGCCGCCGCGCTGGGGCTGATGCTGCTTCAGGCACACCCACAGTACTCCTGGTTCGCGATCCTGGCGCTCTGGTGCACCACGCCGTGGTGGCGCTCGCCCGAGGTGGGCGCGAAGCGGCTTGCGGGCCGGCTGGCGTTCGCGCTGACCGCGGGGCTGCTCCTCGCCGCGGCCCAGCTCGCGCCCGAGGCGCAGTATGTGCTGGTCTACCCGCGCGAGCATCCGGGCGGCCACTTCTCCTACCTCACGGCGATGAGCTTCGAACCGCGCGACTGGCTGCGGCTGCTGCAGCCCGACCTGTTCGGCTCGCCGCTCCACGGCGACTGGTCCGCGGCGGGCTTCGAGTACTGGGAGACGCGCGGCTTCTGCGGCACGGGCTTCCTGGTCCTGGCGCTGGCGGGGTTCCTGGGCCGGCGGCGCGAGCCGGCGGTGCGTGGCGCGCTCTGCCTGGCGCTGGTCGCGCTCGTGCTGCTGCCGGGCCGGCACAATCCGCTCTACCACCTCCTGGTGCACCTCCCGCCGTTCAGCTTCTTTCGCGGCCCGGGGCGGCATGTGTGGCTGCTGCAGGTGGCGGTGGCGGTCGCGGCGGCGTTCGGGCGGGGGCCGGCGACGACGGCCGGGCCGGATTCTCAGCCGCGTCCGCAAGAGCGGACCCTACGGTTGGCGGTGCTCGCCGTTTGCGCGGCGTGGTTGGTGGCCATCGTGGCCTATTCGGCGAGTAGGCATCTGGCTGCGTTCGGTCGCGGGCCTGGATTGTGGTTGGCCTTGCTGAGCCTGGCGGCGGCCGGCGCGGTCGTGCGCACCGGCCGGGCGCTGCCGCTGCTGCTGGTGCTCGCGCTGGTCGAGCTCACCGTCGCCTGGCACAGCTTCGCCGTGACCCAGCCGCGCGCGCTGTTCGAGACGCCGCCGCCGCTCGCCGCACCCATAATCGCGTCGGACCAGCCCCGCCTGCTCGACGTGCGCCTCAGCGGGCCGGGCGGCAGCCTGGGCGACCTGCGCCGGCTCGCCAACGCCAGCGGCGCGGTGTGGGGCGTCACCTACCTCCGGGGCGAGCGGGAAGCCATCCTTCCGGGCGGACTCCTGGCCGTCATCCGCGACCTGGACGCCGAGCTGGAGACCGACCCGGCGCGCTTCGCCTTCGACTGCGACCGCTTGAGCGTCCGCTGGGTGGTCACGTCGGCGGCGCTGAGCGGGCCGCATTGGCGCCTCGCCGGCGAGGACGCCGGCGCGAAGCTGTACGAGAACCTCGGCGGCGTGCAGACCGGGCTGGAGGATCCCCCGCCGATCCTCCCGGTGGCGGTGGAGAGCCGCACGCGGGGCCGCTGGGTGCTGCACACGCGGTTCGCCGAGCCGGTGGCGGTGGTGCTCGCCGAGTCCCTGTACGACGGCTGGATCGTGGAGATCGACGGTCGGCAGGACTACCTCAACAGCGCCGAGCGGATCCTGATGAGCGTGGTGGTGCCGGCCGGCGAGCACACGGTGACGTTCCGGTTCGACAATGCGTACGTGTATCTGGGCGCATCGCTCGCGCGGCTGGCCTGGCTGGCCTGGTGGGCGGCGGTGCTGGGCTGTGTCTGGGCCGCGCGGCGCAGGCCCGGCGGCGCGGAGTAGCGCGTGGAACCCCGACGACCGGCCCGTTGGCAGGTGGAGCTGAGCGCCCTCGGCCTGGCGCTGTTGGCCGGCGCGCCGCTGCTGCTCGGACGGGTCTACTACCTCGACGACTTCCACGGTCACGGCCTGCCGCTCCTGGCCGCCGTCCAGCGGGCGGTACGCGCGGGCGCCTCGCCGGCGTGGTGTCCAGACGTGCTCGGCGGCTATCCGGCGCTGGCGGCGGGCCAGGGCGGCGCGGCGTATCCGGTGATGCAGGTGCTCCTGCGGGTCTTCCCGCTGCTGACCGCGGTCGCGCTGTTCTACGCCTTCCACTTCTGTCTGCTCGCCCGCGGGATGCTGGGGCTGCTGCTGGAGCTGGGGGCGAGCTTCCCGGGCGCGCTGGCCGGCGCGGCGGTGGCGCTGCTGGGCGGACCGGCCGCGGGGCACCACTTCCACTACAACATCCTCGCCGGGATGGCCTGGACCCCGGCGCTGATGTGGGCCGCGGCGTTGACCGCGCGGCGGCGTGACGGCCGGCTGCCCACGCTCCTCTTCGGCGCGGCGCTCGGGCTGATGACGCTCCAGAGCCAGCCCCAATTCGTGCTGCTGGCCTTCGAGGCGGTGGTCTGCACGGCGCCGTGGTGGCGCGTGGAGGTGAGCGCCGGGCGATTCTGGCTGCGGCTCCTGGCCGGCGTGCTGATCGGCAAACTGCTCGCGGCGGCGCAGCTCGTGCCCGAGGCGCAGTACATCCTGACGTACCCGCGCCCGCTCCCGGGCGGGCGGTTCGAGTTCCTCACCCAGGTGGGGTTCGGCTTGCGTGAATGGCTGCGGCTGCTGCAGCCCGACCTGTTCGGCTCGCCGGTGAGTGGCGGGTGGCACCCGGCGCCGATGCTCTACTGGGAGACACGGGCTTTCGTCGGCACGGGTTTGCTGGTCGTCGCGGTGGCGGCGCTGATCGGCAGGCGGCGCGGGCCGGCGGTGCGCGGCGCGCTGTGCCTGCTGCTGGTCGGCGCCGCGCTGGCGGCCGGGCGGTGGAACCCACTCTACCATGCGCTGGTCTACCTGCCGCCGTTCAGCCTCTTTCGTGTGCCGGCGCGGCACATCTGGCTGGTGCACCTGGGGCTGGCGATTGCGGCGGCGACGCGCGCACCCGTAGGGTCCGCTACTGCGGACGCGTCCGGGTCCGCGAATGCTGGTGCCATGCCGGACCGGCCCGGCGGGCCAGAGGATGTACCCGCGAAGGGGCCATCGACCCCCTGTGGGGCACCCCCAGGAGCGGACCCTACGGATGGCGGTGGTGTTGGTCGCCGCCGCGTGGCTCGTTGCCTTGGCCGCTTCCGGCGCTAGCGGCCACCTCGCCCTCCTCCTCCGCGGCCCGGCGCCTTGGCTGGCGGCGCTCAGCCTGGCCGCCGCCGCGTGGCGGCCGGCGCGGCCGGCGCTGCTCCCGCTGGGCCTGCTCGAGCTGGCCGTCTCCTTTCACACCTTCGCCGCCTCCCAGCCGCGCGCCATCTACGACCAGCCGCCGCCGCTGGCCGCGCCG
>JACPDV010000279.1:0-5978 GCA_016183835.1 Armatimonadota bacterium | reverse complement strand
CCGCCGCCTGCAGAGCCACACCGGCGTGCTCTGGGGCGTCAGCTACCTGACCGGGCGTGAGGCGATCTTCCCCGCCGAACACCAGGCCGTGCTGGGCGAGATGCGCGATGCCCTGGAGGCGGACGCGGCGCGCTTCGCCTGGCTCTGCGACATGACAAGCGTGCACTGGGTGGTGACCGCGGCCGCGCTCGGCGGACCGCACTGGCGTCTCGCCGCGGAGGACTCCGGCGCCCGGCTGTACGAGAACCTCGGCGCGCGGCCGATCGCGTACGCCGTGCCGGCGCGGTACCTGGGCGAGCGCGGAGTAGCGACCCGGCCGGAGGACCCGCCGCCGATTCTGCCCGTGGCGCTCGTCGCGCCGGGCTGGGACCGCTGGCGGATCCGCACCGACCTGTCCGAGCCGGCGGCGGTGGTCTTGGCGCAGTCGCGCTACCCCGGCTGGCGGGTGACCGTGGACGGCCGGCCGGCGGAGCTGCGGGGCGCGGAGCGGCTGTTCATGAGCGTCGCCGTGCCGGCCGGCGCGCACACCGTGGAGTTCTCGTTCGACAATGCCTGCGTGAAGGCGGGGGCCTGGCTGAGCCGGCTCGGCTGGCTGCTGTGGGCGCTCAGCCTCCTGGCATGGGCGCGGCGGCCTCGGGCACCATCCGCCACGGCAGCTCCGCCGGCTCTGGGAAGACCGTCGACCTGAGCTTGTCGATCAGCGCGTCGTCGAGGTCTTCGAAGGCGAAGAAGCAGACCCCCTTGAGCCCCATCTCCCGCGCGATGGTGACCTGCTGCGCCACGCGGCTCGGCGTGTCGCGCAGCTTGTAGGCCCCGAGGCCGGCGAACAGCACCGCCTCGTAGCGCCGCTCGTCGAGCGGCTCGAGCTCGTTGCGGAGGCGGCGTCGGAAAAGGTCGTTGTCGGTGGTGTAGGTCATCGGGCAGAGGTACTGCACGAACCCGCGGTGGAGCCAGGTCAGCCCGTCGCGCTTGATCTCGTGGAGGTCGGAGCGTTGTGTGCCGCCGGCCGCGGAGAGGATCAGCTCGGGCCGCAGCGCGCGCGCCGCCTCGGTGCATTCCCGCACCAGCTCGGTGACCTGCTGGATCCGCCACTGCTCCCACACGGCCGGCCCGTTGGCCACCGCGGGCACCACGCGCGCGGCGTTGTAGATGCCGTGCTCCTGGCAGAGCCACTCGGCGGCGTTGCTCACCAGCCGCTGCACGCCGGTGTCGCGGGCGGCGTCGTCTTCGTAGCAGAGGAAGTTGACCACCAGGAACGAGCCGCGGCCGTAGCGCTTGACCGTGACCGCCGGGGAGCCGTCGGCGAAGACTGCCAGCACGTCCGCGGAGGTGACCTTCGGGCACGGATTCCCGCGCCCGCGGGTCTCGAGGATCCCGGCCAGGTGCGCGCCCACCGGGTGGTCGGCGCCGAGGAAGTAGAGGTTGACCCGCGAGTCGTCGAACTGCCCGCGCCCGCGCAGGCCCACGGCGTCGGCGAGCTGCGGCGAGTCGACGGCCGCCTCCGGCCCGTCGAGCACGAGCACGGCGCCGCCCTGCTCGGCGAAGCGCAGCAGCGCGGCGATGGTGCGGGGCGAGACGGTGCGGCAGTAGAGGTTGCCGCAGACGAGCAGCGTGTCGCGGCGGAGCCGGTCGAGGTCGTCCTCATCCACCGGGGTGGGGCGGTAGCCGGCAGCCGCGAAGAAGCTGCGCTGCGCGTTGAAGTAGGCCAGCCCCTCGCCGCGGAGGTAGCTGGTCTGAAGCAGCCTCATGCCGCTGCGCGACGGGTCGGGCCGGCCGTTGGTGAGCGGGTCGAAGCCGCACTCGGCGGCGAACCGGCGGCGGGTGAAGTCGCTGTAGTCGTAGTCGGTGTCGTACTCGTGGCGGATGTAGTCGTAGTGGATGCCGTCCACGCCGGTGAGCGCCACTTCGCAGACGAGCTGGGTGAGGAAGCTCCGCACGCCGGGATGCGCCGGGTTGAGCCAGCGGCCCACCAGCTCGCCGCGGCGGTCGCGGGCGAACCAATCGGGCTGAAAGGCCGGGTGTTTCGACAGCCCGCCGTGGAGCATGACCAGGTAGGGGTGGACCTGGATGCCGCCGGCGTGGGCCTGGCGCACGAGCTCCCGGAGCGGGTCGAAGCCGGGCGCGAGGTCGGGGTTGACGGGAATCAGCCGGCTCTGCCACATGGCCTGGTGCGGGTAGTTGGCGAGGGGGAGCAGGGCATTGAGCCGGCAGCGCCGGGCGCGGGCGACGGTGCGCGCGATGGCGGCGGGCGAGGCGTAGTCCTGCCAGTGGAGCCAGGCGCCGCGGAACTCTCCCGGCGCGATGCCGAACCGCCAGCGCACGGGCGAGGGTCGCGGCGGCGAATAGAAGGCCGACGCGGGCGCCGGCTCGGGCGCGCCGAGCGCGAGCCCCTCGGCGCCGCTCCCGGCCACGTCCGCCACGCCGGGCACGGGCGGACCCAGACCTTCGCCGGCCAGCGCCATGCCCACTGCCAGCAGGACGCCCACCGGCAGGTGTCGCGAGTTCCGCCGCACAGGCACCTCTCAGAACTTGGTGAACTGCACGCCGACCTTGTACTTGCCGGCGCTGTCGACGAGTGCTTCCACCGCGATGTAGTAGACGGTGTTGGCCTTGACGGGCACCACGAGCCCTTCGCTCGCGGTCTCCTCGTCCAGGTCCTGGTCGGATTCGCCGAGGGCCTGGTCGAAGTGCTCTCCGGCGACCACGCGGAGGCCGAGGTCCAGATCTTTGTCGCCCTTGGTGAAGATGGTCAGCCGCCCCTCTTCGTGCGCGGTGAACTTGTACCAGTCGAGCAGGTCGCCGTTGGCGCTGTCGAGCGCCTCGTCCTTGGCGGCGCCGGCCCCGATGGCCGCGGCCAGGGATGGCCGGCCGTCGGGATCGGGCTGCCGCGCGACCGCCGGGAAGGCCACGAAGCCGACCACCAGCGTCACCTTCGCGGCGTCGTCGCCGACGTTGCTGACTTTGACGTGCCAGGTCTCCTCGTAGGGGATCTCCACCACGGCCTGCTCGTCACAGGCCTTCTCGTTGAGGTCCTGGTCGGACTGCCCGCCCCGCAGCGCCTGGTTGTCGATGTCGGCCACCTCGAGGACCACGTCGCCGCCCTCGCCGCGGGTGGCCACGGTCAGCAGGCCCGCGGCGTCCACCTTGAGTGCGTAGCGGATGGCCGTGTTCGCGTCGAGCTTCAGCTCCTGCGCCTTGCCGATCACGATCGCCCCGCCGTCGAGGACCTGCTCCTCGGCCGCCGGCGCGCCGCCCACGGCCAGGGCCGCCGCGAGAGCCCACACCCAGTGCACGCGCATAGCCATCGCCCCGCTCCTTGTGTGTCGCCGGACCGGCGAGTCCGGCCATTATAGCGGCCGGCGATGGGGGTGGTCAACCAGCTTGGACATCCGGATTCCGAGCAGCCGTTTGACATGGAGACACGCCTGTGCTCCCATCCCTGGCATGTACCCTCGCCGCGTCGGCCCGTTGCTCCAGGAGGCCCTGGCGGTCCCGCCCCTGCCCGTTCGTGGCGGGAGTAATGCTCCACACCGGGCGGCAGACGGTGCCGTTCGGCGAGCGGATGTGGGCGGTGCCGCTGGGCGGACGGTGGGGTGGGCAATGACCCGGCGCCGGCTGGCTGCCTCGGTGCTGTGCCTGGCGTGCTGGTTGGCCCGCCCGGCGCCGGCGCGCGCCGCCGAGCCGGAGCTGCTGCTCGACGACGGCTTCGAGACCTACGACACACGGTACTGGTGCACGCAGCCGGAGGGCGTCTCTCTCGCCGACGGCATACTGCGCGACGCGCCGGCGCAGGGGCAGCGCTGGATCGCCTCCAACGAGCGGTTCCTGTGCGCCGACCTCGACCTCACCGTGAAGTTCGGCACGCTCAGCCGCGACAGCTCGATCTTCTACTACCTGGGCTTCCAGAGCATCTCGCCCTGGGTGCGCGACGTGTGCTGGGTGATGGTGCAGGACTCGGTGATGATCGTGGGCCTGAAGAAGGCCGGGCGGGACGGGGCGAATCAGCCGGTGGCCAATGTCGAAGCGGGGCGCTGGTACCGCCTGTCGCTGCGCTGGAAGCCCAGCCAGGTGGAGGTGTACCTGGACGATCTCCAGGTGTTCACCTCGGCGGGCCTGCGCCACGAGCTGTCCTCGGCGAGCCGCGCCGCAGAGGTGATCCCCGCCACGCCGCTACCGGTCTTCCTGAGCGCCAACACCACGCGCGACCAGCCCGAGAAGGCCGAGCTGTTCGTCGACCGGGTCGAGGTCCGCGGCGTGCGCGTGCGGAAGACGCCCCGCGTGGCCTCGGCCGCGGAATCGAGCTTTCTGCGCGTGGACCGGTCGCTCGGCAGTCCGGGAGGCACCCGCCTCGACGTGCGGCGCGGCATGCTCCGGCTGGAGAACCGACACCTACTGGCTGAGCTGGACGCACGCGCCGGGCTCGCCTGGAGCCGCCTGGTCCACCGGCCTTCGGGCACGGGCTGCCTCTACGAGAGCGAGAACCTGCCGCTGTTCATGGTGCTCGGGCCGGACTTCAGGCTGGACTCCACCGACTTCAGCGTGGAGGAGGTGCGCCTCGGCGAGGAGGGCGGTCGACGGCGCATGGACATCGCCCTGGCCCAGACAGCGGCCGGCGTGCGTGCCCGGCTGTCCGCGGTGGTCGGCCCGGACGAGCAGACTCTGTGGACGCTCCGGGTCACCAACGCCGCCCGCGTGGCCCGGCGGCTGCTGGTGGTCTTCCCAATCCTCGGCCGGGTCAGGGTGGGACCCTCGCTCAAGGAGACCCACTACTTCTACCCCTGGCGCTCGGGCATCGAGGGCACGGTCGACTGCCAGCACATCCACGAGTACGGCAATCTGGCCTGGATGCAGGTGATGAGCGCCTTCAACCCGGAGCGCAACGCGGGCGTGACGGTGTACCCGCGCGACCTGAAGAAGGTGAGTGCCGACTCCGAAGCGTTCGTGCAGCACAGCGAGGCCGTCCTGCAGACCGAGATGCCCGGCGGCGAGATCCTGGACTTCCAGGAAGGGCTCGGCCTGGCGTACTACTACGTCCCGCGGACGCTTCCGGCCGGCGCGACATGGAGCCTGCCGGAGACGGCGCTGAGCGTGAGCCCGGGCGGCTGGAAGCGAGCCCTGCAGGACTACAGCCGCTGGGCGCACACCTGGTACCGCGGCGCGGACACGCCGGCCTGGTTCAAGGACTGCTTCAACTACCTGCCCGCGCACCCGCCGTCGTACTACGACCGCGATCGGAAGCGCTACACCTGCGCCGAGGGACTCCGCGGGGGCGAGCACCTGTTCCAGTGGGCGTACTGGGACGACTATGCGGACAACCCCGCCGACCGCCAGGCCTACCTCAAGCCCGAAGTCTACCGGCCGGGCGACTTCGAGATCAACCGGGAACGGGGCGGGCTGCCGCCGTTCCGCGAGGAGGTCCGCCGGATCCACGCCGCCGGCGCCCGGTTCACTCTCTACCTCGACCACCGCTTCTGCTGGTCCGGGTCGAACGCCCACGCCTCCCACGCCAAGGACTGGGCCGCGTTCTACGCGCCCGGCCAGGTCGGCTCCTACCGCACGCCCGATGAGGGCGTGATGTGCTACTACGAGCCGAACGCCTGGGCCGACTACGTGGCCCGGACCTGCGGGCGGCTGGTGCGCGAGGCGGGCCTGGACGGGGTCTACCTCGACGAGCTGGGCATCGCCTTCCCCTGCTACAACTCGGCGCACCAGCACTACCAGCGCGGCGACTGGCCGGTGCCCATCCCCCTGCTGGCGCGGCACATCCGGCTGGCGCGCGCCGCCATGCGGGCGGCGAACCCGGAAGCCATTCTGATGACCGAGCACGCCGGCAGCGACTGGCTCTCGCAGTTCATCGACGGCTCGTGGGTGCAGACGTACTACCGCGCCGGCTTCCCGTTCGCCGAGCAGTTCTACGACCACGACAGCCTGATCTACTTCCGGTTCTGCTTCCCCGAGTTCAAGCTGGCCGACGCGAA
>JACPDV010000302.1:3040-6369 GCA_016183835.1 Armatimonadota bacterium | reverse complement strand
GCCCTGCGACTCACGACGCCGGCCCCGGGGGAGGAACCGGGGCCGGTCGTCTGGGAGGGAGACTGCCATTGCGGGGTCTCAGCCCCGTCGATGGAGGAGTGGGTGGGTGGGCCCCGCTCCTGCATGTCTCAACAAGCGGACACGCCCCGGGGTTCCGGCCTGAGGTGGTACAATCCGCCCGATGCGCGCTCGCCTTAGCAGCCCGTGGCGCTGCGTCCTCGGCCCTGACAATCCGTTCTGGCTCCTCGCCTGGCGGCAGGGCGCCCGCCGTGGCGACGCCTCGCTGTGGTGGCCGCCGTTCGTGATCGCCGGCGGCAGCCTGTTCGTCTGGCGGGTGCTCACTGCGGTCGACCTGTTCACCCGCTGGCCGGCGGGCCGCTGGCACTTGGTGGTGGCCGGGCAGGCGGCGGTGATCGCCGTGGCCACCGCCCTCGCCGCCGCCCGGATGCTGACCGAGGCCGGCGAGGCGGGCAACACCACCGCCCTCCGCATGGCCCGCCTCCGGCCCGGCGAGACGGTGCTGGGCAAGGCCCTTCAGCCCGCCCTCGTCGGCCTCCGCACCGTGCTCGTCTGCCTCCCGCTCGTGCTGGTGCTGAAGGGTCTCGAAGGGCCCAGCGGCCCGGCCGTGAGCGGGCTGGTCGGCCTCTACCTCGGCACGGTGGTACACAGCCTCTTCCTCGCCGCCGGCTCCGGCGCCGCAGCCGTCCGCTCGCGCGCGGCCAGCCTCGACGACTGGGGCAACTTCCTGTTCAACCTGCGCACGCTCTTCCCGCTCTTCCTCAACCCGCTGTGGATCTTCCTCGGCCTGCTCGCCCTGCTCGGCCGCGGGCCGCAGTGGGCCACCTGGGGCACCGCGCCGCAACCGTGGTACGGCACGCATCTCCACCCGCTCTGGCTGCTGCTCCCGGCCGCGTTGTGGGTTGCCCGCTGCACCGGCGGGCTGTCGCTGTATGTCTACGGCGAGACCCCGCGCCTGTCGCGCCGCATCACGGCGGCCATGCTCGGCTGTTTCCTGGCCGTCACGCTCCTCCTCACCGGGTTCAACTGGCAGCGCGGGCTCGAGACCGGCGGGCTGGCCGACTGGTGGGAGCTGACCGGGCTCGCGCCGCAGCCCGGCTCGGCGATGCTGCTCCTCACCTTGTTCGTCTGGTACGGCTGGCCGCTGTGCCTCGCCGCCGGCTACACCGCCACCCTCACCTGTGGCCTGCGCGGCGACGTGGACGAGACCCTCGACCGGCTCCCGCCGGCGGCCCGCGCGCTGCCGCGGGTCCTGGCGGCGTCACTGGCGGCGGGCGCCGTGCCGTTCGCGGCGTGGGCCGCTGCGCTGGAGCTGGGCCGGTGGAGCCCGTTCATGGTCGACCCGGCCTGGCTGGCGCGCACCGGCTGGCTGGTCTTCGCCGCCGCCGCTTTGTCGGGGGGTTACCTGGCGCTGATGGTCTTGATGCCGCGCTACCAGGGCTTGCGGCGCGACCTGGCCTCGGTGGCGGTGGTGCTGCCGCCGCTCGTGACGCCGTTCGCGTTGCGCTCCGGCTCGCCCGCGGTGCAGGTGCTGACGGTCTTCTCGCCGCTCACCGCGCTGCTCTGGGTGCCGCCCGACGCCGCTACCGGGAGCGGGCTGCTGGGCGAGCTGAACCTCAAGCTCCCCTGGCCGGCCGTGGTGGGCGGCAGCCTGGCGGTGGCGGCGCTGCTGTTCGCCGTGGCGGCGCGCGCGATCGCGCGTGAGCGGGCGCGCGGGCTGGTGCGCGGCGTGGAGCGGAGCGCAGGCGGGGGCTGGTGGCGCGAGCGGCTGGCCAACCCATTGCTCCGCCTCGACCTGCTCCGGCTGCAGCGCCGCGGCGCGCTGCTCACGCCGCTGGTGATGCTGGTCATGCCCGCCATCGCGCAGATCTACGGCCGGCTCGATCCGCTGCTGGAGTCGATGGTGCGGCAGACCTGCGGGCTCTTCCTGTGGCCCCGGGAGCTGGCGCGCGAGGGCCCGCCGCTGGCGCGCTTCCTGCCGATCCTGTTCGGCGCCATCGGGCTGCAACTCCTGATCCACCCGGTCGGCCTGGCGGCGTCGCGCTCGTTCTCGCGGGAGGCCGCCGCGGGTCGGCTGGGATCGCTGTTCGCCACGCCGCTCACCGTGCCCGAGCTGGTGCGGGCGCGGTACCTGTCGATCCTGGCGCCCGTGGCGGTCTTCCTGGTGGTGGTGACGCCGGGGATCGTCTGGCTGGGTTGGGTCGCGGGCGAGCCGGTGATGGCGGTGAGCGGGCTCATCCACTGGCTGGCGCTGGCGTTGCTGGTGCCGGCGGCGGTCTTGGCGGGGAGCGTGGACAAGGACTGGCGCGGGCAGGGCCTGGGGCTGGTGGCGGCGCTGGAGCTGGCGCGGCTGATCGCCTCGGGCTTCTGGCCGCGGTCGGGCGACCCGGAGCTGGGAATGCTGGTGTCCAACGTGGCCTTTGCGGTGGCGGCCTGTCTGACGGCACGGTGGCAGGTGGACAGGACGGTGCGGCGCGTGGCGGCGTTGCGGTCGGCGGGCGAGGCGTGAAGAGGGTCCGGCGTCGTCGGGACGAAGACAGCCGGAGGAGGGCCGGCCATGTCAGAGCGGGTGTGCTGGACCACCACGGCCGAGGGGGTGGTGCTCGCGCTGCACCACGGTGATCTGACCGCCGAGGAGGTGGATGTGATCGTCAACGCGGCCAACGAGCACCTGGCGCACGGCGGCGGGGTGGCGGGGGCGATCTCGCGGCGCGGGGGCGCGTCCATACAGGCGGAGAGCACGGCCTGGGTGCGCGAGCACGGGCCGGTGGAGACGGGCCAGGTGGCCATCACGGGGGCGGGCAGCCTGCCCTGCCGGGTGGTGATCCACGCCGTGGGGCCGGTGTGGCACGGCGGGGTCCGGCGCGAGCCGGAGCTGTTGGAATCGGCGGTGACGAACGCGCTGGAGCTGGCCGAGGAGCGCCGCTTCACGTCCATCGCCATGCCGGCCGTCAGCTCGGGGATCTTCGGCTTCCCGAAGGAGCGCTGCGCGTCGATCCTGGTGGGGGCCGGGGTGGCGTTCAGCGCACGGCATCCGGCCGGGGGACTGCGGGAGATCCGCTACACCAACTTCGACGCGCCGACGGTGGCCGTCTTTCGGGCGGAGTTCGAGCGCCGGTTCGGGGCGGCGCTGCGGACGGATTGAGTGCTACCCCCACCTCACCCCGGCCAGGGCGCCGCGATGCGGTGGGGGTGCGGTATACGGTTGAGCCAAACTACTTGCTGTACTCGTAGTTGGCGTTGATCTCGGTGTAGTTGGCCCATTCCTCGGGGACATCGACGTCCTCGAAGATGGCCTCGACGGGGCACTC
>JACPDV010000302.1:0-3026 GCA_016183835.1 Armatimonadota bacterium | reverse complement strand
TCCTCGGGGAAGATGGCCTCGACGGGGCACTCGGGCTCGCAGGCTCCACAGTCGATGCACTCATCGGGGGAGATCACGAGCATGCGCAGATCGGGCGCTTCGTAAATGCAGTCCACGGGGCAGACCTTGACACACGCCCGGTCCATCACGTCAACGCACGGCTCGCAGATCACGTAGGCCATCGCCACTATCCTGTTGCTGCGGCTGAGACCCAGGGTCTCGCACCGGTAAGCTCACGACTTGCCCGGCGGGGGACGACTACCCGTGCGGCTTACTCGCGCCGCCGTCGCCCGACCGTCCGCCGGCAACGGCAATCATATGGGGATCCCGAAGTGCTGTCAACGCCGCCGTGACGCTGTTCGGCCAGGGTCTTGTGAAGGTGTCGGCGAGTTGATGGCCAACTGCTGCCGAGCCGCCGCGCGCAGCGGTTGAGGTCGGCTGCACATGCTCGATCCGGGTGCGTTGATGGCAGCGCTGGACGATCCGCTCGGGGCCGCCGCCGTGGCCGAGGACGGCGAGGTGGACCTGTCGCGCGCCCGCGCCTTGCTCGCCCCGCTCGTGGGGCCCACGTTCGTCGGCGATCCGCACCTCCCGGGCAAGCCGTTGGTGGGGATCGACGGCACCGTCGCGGGCAGCCCGATGCGGCCGCTGCGGATCGAGCCCGGCGACATGCGCTGCGCCGCCGGCGCATTCCCCGCCTGCCTCGACATCGCCGGCACCGACGCGGCCGGGCAGCCGGTCACGCGGCTCCTCTTCGCCGTCACCGAAGACCGCGCGACCAGCGTGTGGTGGGCCGACCAGGGCGCCGGGGCGGGCTGCTGGCGCGCCATCGGCGGCGGGGCCGTGGCGGTGGCGCCGGAGGTGTTCGACGCCGCGCTCGCTGAGGTGGCCGAGACGCAGATCGGGGCGGTCGCCGGCGCGGCGCTCCTCGACGTGCCCGACGAGTTCCGCGTCCCGGCCCGATTGAGCCTCCTCCGCGGGCTCAACAGCTTCATCGGCGCCCACCCGAAGTACGGCTGGGGCGGCTACGAGGGTTCCGAGCACGACAGCTTCCCGCCCTCCCTGCTCGCCCTCGCCCATGCGCTCTGCGACGTGGGGCTCCTTGCCACCGCCAAGGACCGGGTGTGGTACTGGCTGGAGGCCTTCGTGCGCGACGACGGCAGCCTCGACTACTACGGCCCCTCGCTCTCCGAGCACGGCATGCTGCTCGATCTGGTGGCCCGCCTCGCCCGCACCGCGCGCGACCGTGACTGGACCGTGGAAGTCGTCGAGCCCTGCTGCCGTGTCGCCGACCGCCTGGTGCGGCTCCGCGCCGAGGCCGCCGGGCTCCTCCCCGGCGTCCCCGAGGCCGACTTCAGCGCCGACCAGCAGGCGCCCCACACCGTCTACTACGGCAACAACCTGTGGTGCATCCGCGGCCTCCACGAGCTGGCCGCGTGGCTCGGCGAGGCCGGCACGCACTACGGCCAGGCGGCCGACGCCTGGTGGGCCGAGGCGCAGGTGCTCCTCGCCGCCGACTCCGTCTACCTTCCCGACCGCCGCCGGTTCCTCCCGCCGCGCCTCGGCCTGCACGAGTTTCCCGGCCGACTCACGGCCGACCGCGACAGCAGCTACGCCAACTACCGCTTCTATCCCGAGATGGTCTCCTCCCGCCGGCTGACGCCCGAGCAGGCCGGGGTCATCTTCGCCTTCCGCGAGACCGCCGGCGGCGAGCTGTGCGGCACCACCCGCTTCGCCGACTGGCTCGACGACTGGCCGGCCATGGAGATGGGCCTGGCGCACCTCGACCACGACCGCGTCGCCGCGGCGCAGCGCCTCCTGGTGGGGCATCTCGCTTACCACCACGCCGCCGGACACGAGACCGCCTACGAGCAAGTGAGCATCCGCCCCGGCGAGCACGGCTGGCGCGAGCCGAAGGCCGGGTACTGCGTGCCGGTCCAGCTCGTCGCGCCGCGGCTGCTGCGGGCGCTGCTGGTGCACGAGGCCGAGGGCGCGCTGTGGCTCAACCGCGCCGGCTTCCGCCGGTGGCTCGCCGAGGGCTACGGCGTGCAGGGCGTCACCACCCGCTGGGGCAGGGTCTCGTTCCGCATCGAGAGCGATGGCGACGGCGTGCGGGCCGAGGTGGACCTGAGCGGCGTGGACGAGCACGTGCCGGTGAGGCTGCGGCTGCGGCGCCCCGACGGCGCGGCGCTGAGCGGGATCGAGGTCGACGGCACGCAGCACGAGGTGCGCGGCGAGTCTCTGGCGTTGCCGCGGGCCGGCGAGCGGGTCAGCGTGCGCGCCTGGTAGCCGGGTTACGTCCGGTAGGCGGCGGCCACCTTGTCGACCGCGGCGACGATGTCCCGCGCCTCCTGCGGGCCGCAGCTCTCGTGGGTGTAGACGTTGAAGTGCGTGTCGCGCGCCTCGCGGGCAACAGGGAGCGCCGGGCGGGGCGCGGGGTCGCCGCCGTAACCGGGCGCGCGCCACGGCCAGCCGCTGGTGCCGAAGGTGACCTGCTCGGCGAACCACCGGTGCTCGTGGGTCAGGCTGGTGTAGGGCCAGCCGACCGGGATCCCCTCGGCCGCCACCGCGCTGACGAACGTGCCCATGTCGACTCTGAACGCCGCCGGCTCGACGTGGATGCGCAGGAACCAGTAGGCGGAGTGGCTGTCGGGCACCTGCCAGCCGAGGTTCACGCCCTCGATCCCCTCGCAACCGCGACGCACCGCGTCGCCCACCGCCTGCCGGTGGCGGAGGATGCCGGGCAGCCGGCCGAGCTGCACCAGCCCGATGGCCGCCGACAGGTCGTTGAGGTTGAGGTTCAGGCCCGCGGCGACGTTGGTGGCCGAGTCGGTGTTGAACGGCTTCCCGCGGTCGGCGAAGCGGCGTGCGCGCCAGAAGAGCTCTTCGTTGCGGCTGAGGATCACGCCGCCCTGTGCGCCGGTGGCGTGGTGCTTGCCGCTCATCGTGCTGAACGCGGCAATGTCGCCCAGGGTGCCCACCATCCGGCCGTGGTACGTGGCGCCGTGCGACTGGGCGCAGTCCTC
>JACPDV010000287.1:1701-4534 GCA_016183835.1 Armatimonadota bacterium | reverse complement strand
GCAGCATGTCGCGCTGCTGGACCACGGTCCGGTAGCCCCGCTCGCGGCACCTCTCGGCCAGCTTGAGCGCCAAGACCACGCTGCGGTGCTTGCCCCCGGTGCACCCGATGCCCAGGCTCACGTAGCGCCGCCCTTCGGCCCAGAGCTCGGGCAGGACGAAGTCAAGGAGCCGGCCCAGGTGCTCCTCCAGCGTGGCCGTCCGCGGGTCGGCGTCCACGTAGGCCTGGACGCGCGCGTCCTCGCCGGTGAGCGGCCGCAACTCCGCCTCGTAGTGCGGGTTGGCCAGAAAGCGCACGTCGAAGAGGAAATCCAAGTCCGCCGGGATGCCGTACTTGAACCCGAAGCTGGTGAGGAACACGGTCCGTTGGTCGCTCTCCGGCTCGAGCGGGAAGAGCCGCATCACCTCGCCGCGGAGCTGGCGGACCGTCTCCACACTGGTGTCGAGCACCACGCTCGCCCGCGCCTTCAGCTCCGAGAGGATCTCGCGCTCGGTCTCGATGCACGAGAGGAGGGAGTCGCACTGGGCATGCAGCGGGTGCGGGAACCGGTGCTCCTTGAAGCGGCTCACCAGCACATCGGTCTGCGAACCGAGGAACAGGATGCGGTAGCGCACGCCGCCCTGGTCCAGATCGTCGAGGGCCTGGCTGACGGCGTCGAAGAACTGCCCTCCGCGGATGTCCACCACCGCCGCGACGTGCTCCACCGGCGTGGCGCGTTCGGTGCAGAGCGTGACGAAGGTGGGCAGGAGCGCCGGCGGCATGTTGTCCACCGTGAAGTAACCCATCTCCTCGAAGCAGCGCACCGCGGTGGATTTGCCGGCGCCCGACAACCCGGTGATGATGACCAGCTCGGTGTGCGCCACGTCAGGCCTCGCGCCGGTCCCGTGGGTCGCGCCGGTCGTCGCGCTTGTCGTCTTTGTTGAGGAACGGCGAGAGGAACAGGTTGACCAGCGAGAGGACGACCGCACCGACCAACGCCTCGCTGAAGCCCTTGACGGCGAACCCGGACACGATCGGCTGACCATTGGGCCGCAGCGTGCCAATGATCCAGAACGCCAGGATCCAGAAGAGCAGCGTCACCACCCAGTCGAACAGCCCGAGGGTCATCATGTTGAGCAGGCAGCCGGCGCTCTTGATCACCATCGCCGTGGGCTTGAGGAGCAGATTGCCCACCGCCAGGGCGGCCACGGCGAGCACCGCCGCCTTGAACCCGGAGACCTGCACTACGCCAACCTGCGCCAGGACCATCACCGCGACCGCGCTGGCCAGCCAGCGGGTGAGGAACGCTTTCATGCCGCACCCTCCCACGCAAGCATTCGCCGCACGGGAATCAGTCCTCCGGCGGCTCTAGATCAGACTCTCGCCGGTCATCTCGGCCGGCTGCGGCAGGCCGAGCAGCTTGAGCAGCGTGGGCGCCACGTCGCCCAGCTTGCCGTCGGGCCGCAGCGCGAGCTTTTGTGTGTCATCAACGAGCACGCACGGGGTCAGGTTCCAGGGCGTGTGGTAGGTGTGCTTGTCCCGCAGGGAGTAGTCGGTAGTGCCGTCGGCCCGCACCACCTTCTCGTAGTCGATCTCCTCCTCCGAGTTGCCGTGGTCGGCGGTGACGATGGCCCGTCCGCCCAACTCGGCGAGCCGGCCGAGCACCACCTCGAGACAGCGGTCCACCGCCTCCACCGCCTTGATGGCCGCCTCGAAGTTGCCTGTGTGGCCGACCATGTCGAGGTTGGCGAAGTTCATCACGATCACGTCGAAGCGGTGCATCTCGTCGGCCACGGCGCCGGCCAGCCGATAGGCGCTCATCTCGGGCTGCTGATCGTAGGTCTCCACCGGCGGCGACTTGACCAGGATCCGCTGCTCGCCGGCGAAGGGCGTCTCGATCTGGTTGTTGAAGAAGAACGTCACGTGGGCGTACTTCTCCGTCTCCGCCGCGCGGAGCTGGGTCAGCCCGGCCTCGGCCACCACCTGGCCGAAGAGGTGTGCGGGCGGCGTCCGCTTGAAGGCGAAGGGCAGGTCGAGCGCCGCCTCGTACTGCACCAGCGTGGCGAGGTGCAGGTCGAGCTTCGCGCCGCGGTCGAAAGCCGTGAAGCCATCGTCGTGGAGCGCGTGGAGGAGCTGCCGGGGGCGGTCGCCGCGGAAGTTGAAGAAGAGGAGGCTGTCGCCGTCGGAGAGCCGCGGGAGCACCTTGCCGTCACTTCCCACCATCAGGCGCGGGGTGATGAACTCGTCCGTGTCGGCGTCCCGGCCGGTGGCGTAGGCGGCGGTGACCGCCTCCGCGGCGCTGCCCGCGGTGGTGTAGCCGATCTCGCCGATGGCCCCGCCCTTCTGCCGGTTCTCGCCGTAGACCAGGGCGTCGTAGGCGAGCTGGGTGCGCGGCCAGCGCTTGTCGCGGTCCATGGCGTAGTAGCGGCCGACCACCGTGGCCACCCGCCCCACCCCGATCTGCGCCATCTCGGTCTCGAGCCGCTCGAGGAAGCCGAGCCCGGAGTGCGGGTCGCAGTCGCGACCGTCGGTGATGGCGTGGAAGAGCACTTGCTCGCGGGTCAGCCCGGCCTCCTTGGCCATCCGCAGGAGGGCGAAGTAGTGCTTCTCCGAGGAGTGCACGCCGCCCTCGGAGGTCAGGCCGGAGAGGTGCAGCCGCCCGCCGGTCTGCTTCGCGTGCCGGACAGCCTCCACCAGGGCAGGCTTGGCGAAGAAGCTGCCGTCGTCGATGGCGCGGTCGATGAAGAGGATCTCCTGGACCACGATGCGGCCGGCGCCGAGGTTCTCGTGGCCGACCTCGCTGTTGCCCATCAGCCCGTGGCGCAGCCCCACGGACTCGCCCTGGCAGTGCAGGT
>JACPDV010000287.1:0-1661 GCA_016183835.1 Armatimonadota bacterium | reverse complement strand
GCGGAGAGGCGGTCGAAGCAAGGGGTGCGGGCCATCCGGGTGGCGTTGCCGTAGTAGCGGTCGTTGCGGCCCCAACCATCGAGGACGCACAGCATGACGGGCGACTTGGGCATAGCGGTTCTTTCGCAAAGCGCTCGTTCCGCGGATCCTAGCACAACCCGAGGGTCGGTCAAGCGACGCGGGGCGGCGGCCAAGGCCGCGCAGGCGGCCTTCGTTGTCCCAGCCGGTCCTTCAGGTCCGGTCCGGTTGCCGCCGGGGCGCCGCTAGAGCACCCACTCCATCTCCCACTGCTTGACCCAGCACTCGGCGGTGGGGCAGGCGTCGAGTTCGGCGCGGACCGGATCGTCGTCGGGCAGATTGCCCCAGCCGAACGACGGCAGCGTGCCGAGCAGCTTCATCCCACTGCTGCCCGGCTCGCCCGGTGCCAGGCCGATGTCCGTCACGCCGCTCCCGTGGTGCAGCATGAAGGCCACCGCCTGCCCGCCGCGCCGCAGCTCCTTGGCCTGGAGATGCTCCTGCGCGGCGCGGAGCTGTCGTGGTGACGCGCCCCACGTCCGCCGCACCTGCGGCCACTCGGCGTAGCGGTCGAGGCAGGTCTTCCCGTCGCTCTCGACGACCTCCTCGCCCGCCGCGAGCGGCGCTTCCACCCGCCCGCGGAAGAGCCCCAGGTCGCGGACCTGCGCAAAGCCGGCGCGGAGATACGAGCGGATGGCGCCGGGGTTCTGCTGCACCACTTCGAGCCGCCAGACCTGGACGCCCTTGGCCCGCAGGCGGTCGGCCACGCCGTGGAGCATCGCCCCGCCGAGTCCGCGGCCGCGGAACTCGGGCCGGATGCCGAATCCCGCGCAGCCCGCCTCCTCGCCCTGCCACGGCCCCCAGCAGAAGCCGGCGTCTTCGCCGTCCAACTGGCCGATCACGCAGCAGTCCAGGTCCCAGCCCGCGGCGCCGGCACCGAACGACTCATCGCGGGCTTTGATGTGCCCCGGCAGGATGTAGTGCCGCCACATCGACTGCCACTGGATCTCGTTCATCCGCGCGGGCCGGTCGGCGGGGGTGCAGGTGTGCAGCTCCATGGGCGCTCCTCGGCGCCGGGCATACGGCGGCGAGGCGCGACTTCCTGCGCCGCGGAGGACTCCGGGGACGAGGCACCAAACCCGCCCGCCGGGGAGTTGCGCATGGCAGACCTGGCGATCGACGGCGGCAAGAAGGTTCGCGAGCAGCCCTGGCCGGCGCGGCGGCTGTTCGGCGTGGAGGAGAAGGCGGCCGCGGTGGCCCTCTTCGACCGCTGCCTCGAGACGGGCGGCGTGTTCGGCTACAACGGGCCCGAGGAGGAAGCCTACCGCGCGGCGTTCGCCGCCTACCACGGCGGCGGGCTGGCCCACGCGGTCAACTCGGGCACCTCGGCCGTGCTCAGCGCGCTCGCCGGGCTCGGGCTCGAGCCGCTCAGCGAGGTCATCGTCCCGCCCATTACCGATCCCGGCGGCGTCATGCCCGTGGTCTTCCTCAACTGCGTGCCGGTGGTGGCCGACGCCGCCCCGGGCTCCTACAACCTCTCGGTCGACGGCATCCGCGCGGTGATCTCACCGCGGACGAAGGCCATCCTGGTGGGCCACATCGCCGGCGAGCCGTGCGACATGGACCCCATCCTCGCACTCGCCCGC
>JACPDV010000286.1 GCA_016183835.1 Armatimonadota bacterium | reverse complement strand
CTGCCGCGGCTTCTTCTGCGTGTGGCGCACGGTGTAGGGCAGCACCGGGAAGACCACCCCGTGGCGCGTGGTCAGTTGGCCGGGGATTCGCTCGTAGAGGTACCGCGTGGCTTCGTTGACGTCGCTCAGCCCGGCCAGGAGCGTGGTGTCGAGGTGGCGCCCGCCGCACTCCACGTAGGCGTGCCAGCGCTTGGCCAGAAGCGTCAAAAGATGGTGGTACTGCCAGAGCAGGAAGACCGTCTGCGGTGCGGACTTGCCGGGGTTCATGAAGATCAGGTGCGGATAGAGCTCGGAGGGCAGCGTGAGCTTGGGCACGACCTCCGGGCCCTCGGCGTAGAGCGAGCGCGCCGCCTCGATCAGGCCGCTCAGCGCCAGGCGGGTGAGGGGATCGGTCCACGAGAAGTTGTCGGGCGAGTCGGCCATCACGAGGATGGAGCGGTCGTTGTCGGCGGCCAGCTCGTGGAGGGCGTCGAAGGCAGCGCAGGCGGCCTCGCTGTCGAGGTCGCGGGCGACGGCCATCACCGCTTCGGCCAGGTGCGCCGGGTCGGCGGGCCGGCGGCGGCGGTTGAGCGCGTCGAGCAGCGGCCGCATCGCTCGGTGGCCGTGGAAGAAGAGGCGGATCCGCCCGGCGGCGCGGTTGTCCACCTGGTGCTCGGCGGCCCATTCGAGCACGGCGCGGAGCGCGTGGACCTTGAGCACGCGGCGCCACTCCTCGGCGAAGCGCTCGAGCAGCACGTTGTCCGAATAGTGGGTCAAGCCGCCCTCGGCCACGCGGGTGACGAGGCGCTGGAGGTACTGGTCCTGCGAGATCACCGTGCCGCAGAGGTAGTCGGGGTGGCGGCCGGAGCGGACCTCGTCGAGGAGCTGGAAGACCATCGCCGTCTTGCCGGTGCCGCGCCGGCCGAAGGCGAGCAGCTTGGACCGCTGGACGAAGGTGAGGTAGCTCTCGGTGAGCAGGAACAGGTCGGGGTCCCGCTGCCCCACGGCGCCGGCCTGCTCCTCCTCGGTGGCGACCGGTCCGACGTAGGTCTGGATCTCGTCGAACTCGAGCCCCTTGGGATAGCGGATCGTGAGCCATTGCGCGGGATGGTGGACCAGATCCGGCTCGGCCATGCGGGAAGGGCTCCGTGGGGCGGCGAGTTGCGCGTCCCCGGTGGATGTCCGTTGTAGGGGCCGCGAGCAGGAGAGTTGCCCAGTACATTCCATGCGTGGACCGTGGCTCCTCCGACGGTCACGCGCCGGCGCGGGCGCGGAGCTCGTCGAGGTCGATCTTCAGCACCTCGCGCTCCTCTTCGTCGGTCAGGCCCTCGTAGATCGCGTCGGCCTGGGCCAGGTGGTCGGCGAACGCCTCGTGATCGCCGGCGGTCCACGCGGCGCGGGCGAGCACCTCGTGGGCGCAGCCGACGTAGAACGCTCCGAGGCCGCCGCGCTCGCACCACTCGAGCGCCCGCTGGGCGTGGAACTGCGCTGGTTCGGCCCGGCCGAGGACCGAGTAGACCCGCGCGATCTGCCACTCGCCCACCTGCAGGTTCGACGCGTCGCCCACCAGGCTCCAGTGGTAGCGCGAGGCGTGGGCAGCGTGGAGCATCTCGTCGTCCTCGTCCTGGGTGCGGTCGGGCTTGTCGAGGAGCGACCAGGTGTGGTTGAACAGCTCCGCCGCGAGGCGGCGGTGGGTGTTGGTCTGGTCGGGCTGGTTGGTGTTCATGGGCGTCCTCCTCGCTGCCCGGCGGTTGAAACCGCGGCAACCATCCGAAGTCCGCCTGCGCGGACTCCCAGTCCGGAAGTCGACAACGGTCGGCTTTGCATGGTTGCCGCGACTTCAGTCGCCGGGCAACGAGTCACTCCGCCGCAAGCGCCGCGATCTCCTCCGCCGTCAACGCCCGGTCCCAGATCCGCACCTCGTCCAGCACGCCTTGGAAGAACGCCCGCGTGTGGCCCGTGGCGTAGCTGCCGATGCACAATGCTGCGCCGGACGGCGTGACCGGCCCGCCGCGCTCCAGGTGGGCGACCTCCCGCCCATCCACGTAGAGCCGCATCACCTCGTTGTCGTACGTGGCCGCCACGTGGTGCCAGGCGCCCAGCGACAGCGGGTCGGGCGCCTTGAGACTGTGGCTCCACTCGGTGCGGGGGACCTGGAAGCACAGCTTGCCGGCGTCGAACCCCAGCCGCCAGCCGCTGTCGGACATGCCGATGTTGTTGAGCATCCAGCGGTCGCTCTGCTCGGCCACGTCGGTGCGGCACCACAGCTCCGCGGTCAGCCCGTCGGGCGGCGTGAAGAGGCTGTGCGGCGCCACCGTGACCGACCCGCCGCGGCACTCGAAGCCCCGCCCCGCCTTGCCTGGCGCGCTGACGAAGTCCTGCTTGAACCCGGCGAACCCGCAGGAGGACGAATCGCGAGCCAGGCTGGCGTCGTCCTCCTCGAACGACCAGTGGGCGATGAGGTGGTCCTTGACGGTGCGCGGCCGCTGCGGGAAGCCGCCCAGGATCGCGCGGCGCTCGGCGTAGACGCGCTCCGGCGTCGGCAGCTCCAGGTCTTCGGGCACGATGTCGTGGCAGGGCGGCGACGGGTCGCAGAAGACCCGCTTGATCGCGTCGAGGTAGGCGAACCCGAACCCGCTGCAAGGCTCGAGGTAGTGGCCTTCGCCGAACTCGTTCCAGTTGTCGAAGATGATCAGCCGCCGGTCGAGCCGAGCGGCAGGGGTCTCCTCGAGCAGCGCCTTGGCCCGGCGCAACGCGGCCTCCCAGGCGGCCGGCGAGGCGGGCGAGATGTACGACTGCGTGGTCGGCCCGTGCCACGGGCGAGGGTCCCAGCCCATCATCACGTCGATCACGTCGGGCAGCTCGCCGATCTTCTTCTTGCCCCGCCAGATCTGCTCTTGGCCGAGCACGCTGCTCGGGTAGTCGACGGTGATCACGCCCTCCACGTCGCGCTG
>JACPDV010000285.1 GCA_016183835.1 Armatimonadota bacterium | reverse complement strand
GGACGCGGTCAAGGCGCTCAGCTACGAATAATTTGCCATCATGACCACCACCTGTCTGCCGACTATCCAGCTCATGGACCTGACGATGATCTACTCGTCGGGCAAGCTGCAGGTATGCGCCCTCCAGGATGTCCATCTCGCGGCCCAGGGTCACGTGCATGACGCGGTCGATACGCTGGGGCAGGCTGACGCGGGTGGTCTCGCGGTCGTTCAGGCCCTTGGCGGCCGAGCGGCGCCATTCGCGCATGGCGGCGACGAAGATGGCCGACATGGGGTCCAGCGGCCGGGCGCCGATGCGGTCGTACAGCTCTTCCAGCGAGCCGCCCGACCAGAACGATTCCTCGAACTGCTCGGCCCGCAGCCACAGGGCGCGCAACCGCATCAGCTTGTCGAAGATGATCGCCCAGCACCAGAACGACGCGCCGATCAGAGCGATCATCACGAACTTGACGATGATGTCGGCCCGCATGAACAGGGCCCACATGGACAAGTCGTGTTCGGCCACCGAACCGGCCAGCAATCTGCCGAACGGCGCGGTGCCCATGAAGGCCATCACGTGCAGGCTCATCAGCCGGCCGCGCTTGTCGTCGCTCACCACCGTCTGGAGCACCGTGTTGGCCGAGGCCATCTGCACCATCATGCCCGACCCCACCACGGCCATCAACAGCAGGGCCAGCCAAAGCTGGCGGCAGAAGCCGAGCAGGATCAGGCCCACGCCGAAGACCCAGGTGGCGCTGGGAACCAGCCGGCCGAGCCCGCGCACGGACCTGCGCTGGGCCAGGTAGAGCGCGCCGCAGAGTGCGCCGAACCCGCCGGCGGCGGTGAGGTAGGAGAAGCCGCGGGCGTCCACCTGGAGACTGGCCGTGGCGAACCGTGGCATCAGGACCTGGTAGGGCATGCTGACCAGGCTCACCGTGGCGATCAGCAGCAGCATCAGGAACACCGGCTCGAAGGTGAGGGCGTAGCTGACGCCCTCTTTGAAGCCCTGCAGCACCGAGGGGTACCTGCTCTGCCGCTCGTGGGGCTTGGTGGTCATGCGCAGCAGCGCGGCGATCACGGCGAGATAGGAGATGGCGTTGAGCAGGAAACAGATGCCCTCGCCCCACTTGTAGACGCAGTAGCCGGCGAGCACCGGACCCAGCAGGCGGGCACCGTTGAACAGACTGGAGTTGAGCGCGATGGCGTTCGGCAGGTCGGCCCGGTCCTCCACCATGTCGACCAGGAAGGCCTGCCGCGCGGGGATCTCGATGGCGGCCACGAGCCCCAGTCCGGCACTGAGCGCCATGATGTGCCACCATGGCCAGGGCCTGCAGGAGGCTGGCCGCCTGCGCGATGGTGACGATGGCGCGCTTGTCGTAGCGGTCGACCAGCACGCCGGCCACCGGGGTGAGGAGCGCGGACGGGGCGCGGCTGACAAAGCCCACCAGGCCGATCAGGAACACATCCTTGCTGAGCCGGTTTACCAGCCACCCGCCGGCCAGCATTTGCATCCAGGTGCCGATCAGGGACACGCCCTGGCCGAAGAAGAAGAGGCGGTAGTTGTAGGAGTGCAGCGCCCGCATCGTGGACTGAAAACGTTCGGTCACTGTGCGGCCTCCGAGGGCGCCCCTTCATCATAATCCACGGGCGGGTCCAGACCAAGGTCGCCACCATCTGGGGAGTGATTGGCGGCGCCGGGAGTCTTGTCTGCTCCTCCCCCGGCGAAGCGGGGGGGGGCGGGAGGGGGGTCCTCCGGCTGCCGCGAACCGTCGCCGGGGAGGGGGCACCCGAGATTCCGGTCAGTCCCACCATCTGAGAACGCATCTCCGGCGCCTGCCGGTTCGCGCCGGCCGACGGTCACTGGAATCGGCGCGCACCCCGGAGGAGCCCGCGAACCGGCGGCCAATGGTCGGCGGGGTGCGCATCATGGACCTGATCTGGAGCGGAACGCCGGGCGAGGCGGTCGCGTGGGTGGCGGAGGTCGCGAGCGCGGCCGGGTGGGAGGTCGAGGCCGTGGTTGGGCGCGACGGGCTGTTCGAGCTGCGGCCGTGCCGGGCCGGCGCCGGGCCGGGCGAGTGCGGCTGGCTGGTGGCGGCGCCCGACGCGGACGGCACCCGCCTCACCGTCTGGCTCCCCGACGCCGGCGACCAGACGGTGCGCGAGCGGCTCGAGACCGGGCTCGAGACCGGCGTGCCGGCCGCGGGCGAGGCCTGCAACCAGGCGCTGCTCCGCCGGCTCCGCCGCGTGGAGGGCCAGGTCCGCGGGCTGCAGCGCATGATCGCCCAACAGCGCGGCTGCGAGGAGGTCATGACGCAGCTCGCCGCCGCCACCACCGCGCTGAAGCAGACTGCCGCGCGGGTGGTGTCCGAACACTACGCCATCTGCTTCCGCGAGGCGCTGGCTAGCGGGCAGGACCCGGCCACCGTCAACCAGCGGCTCCTCAACATCCTCTTCTGACGCCCGCGCCCTTGACGCTCCGCGGGGCGAGCATCTACAATGCCGCGTCGGCCGGAGGGTCGCGGCATGGCCGAGACGGCCTTTGTCACCAGGATCCGCAAGCTCGCCGAGCAGGCGGGTTTCCGCGTGCTCTCGGGCGACGAGGACTACGTGCTGGCCATGTTTCAGTACCCTGGCGGACGCACGCAACAGGTCCTCCTCCACCCGGTCGGCACCGTGCAGGGCTACCCCATCGTCGAGATCGTCTCGGCGGCCAAGGAGATCAGCGAGGACCTGTCCGCACCCCTCGCCAACCGGCTCCTGCGCGAAAACGGTGAGCACAGCATCGGCTACTGGGGCATCATCGCCGGACCCGAGGGCAAGGCCCTGATCGGGATGCACCACAACATGATGCTCGACACCCTCGACCCCGAGGAGCTGAAGGTGATCGTCACCGCGCTCGGCGTGCGCGCCGACGACCTGGAGCGCGAGCTGAGCGGCGAGGACGTGTTCTGATCCCCCTTTTTCGGCGTTCGGGGAGTAATCGGGCCGGACGCTTACGTTTGTCTGACCAGCCCGGATCCGCGACTCGTTCGGCCGGTCGCACACGGAAGCTGCTGAGTACCGCGATCCACCGGCCGGACAATCGGCAGCGCAGCGGCGAGACGAGCGTATGACACCCTTGTGGGCCGGCTTTGTCGTGCTAGTGGTAACGCTTCTCGCAATCGATCTGGGGGTTCTGAACCGCAACGCAAAAGTCATCGGGATGCGCCAGGCGATGGCCTGGACCGTGGGCTGGATGACCGTCGCGTTCTGCTTCAACTGCTTCGTGTGGCTGCTCTACGACCACCACTGGTGCGGCGCCGGGATCTCCGGCCACGAGAAGATGCAGGGCGCCGAGGCCGCGGTCAAGTTCTTCACCGGCTACCTGGTCGAGCAGTCGCTGAGCCTCGACAACGTCTTCGTCATCGCCCTGATCTTCGCCTACTTCGGTGTGCCGAAGGAGAACCAGCACCGCACGCTGTTCTGGGGTATCGTCGGCGCGATGGTCATGCGCGGGATCATGATCGGCGCCGGGATCGCCCTGCTCCACCGGTTCGAGTGGATGATCGACGTCTTCGGCGTGCTGCTGCTTCTCACCGCCGCCAAGATGTGGTCGAGCGCCGACAACGAGTCGGTCCACCCCGACCAGAACCCGCTGGTGCGCCTCGCGCGCCGGCTCTACCCGGTGTCGCCCGGCTACGACGGACAGCGCTTCTTCACCCGGCTCGAGGGCGGCCGGCTCGCCATGACGCCGCTCTTCCTCGTGCTCCTCGTGGTGGAGAGCACCGACGTGCTCTTCGCCGTGGACTCCATTCCCGCCATCTTCGGCGTCACGCGCGACCCGTTCCTGGTGTTCTCGTCCAACATCTTCGCCATCCTCGGCCTGCGCTCGCTGTTCTTCGTCCTCGCCGGCGCGCTGAGGCGGTTCCACCGCATGAAGCACAGCCTTGTCCTCGTGCTGGCCTTCATCGGGCTCAAGATGCTGGCGACCAACTGGATCGAAATCCCCGTGGGCTGGTCGCTGGGCACGATCGCCCTCATCCTCACCGGCGGCGTGGTCCTCTCGGTGTGGGGCCCGCCCGCCGCCAGCGACGATTGATCCCCCTCGCTTCTTGCGACTCCGTTGCGCCCGCAACCGGAAGGAACCCCGCCGCCGGCCCCGCATCTCAAAAAAGCGGGCGGCGAGGTTGACACTTCCGGCGTCTCCGTCGTCCATATCCATAGCGAGGGTCCGAACATGAGAAGGCTGTGGTTCTGGCTGCTGGTGATCATGGTGCTCGTGGCCGGCGCGCTGCCGGTCATCGCCGAGGGCGTGGACATCGTGTCCGGTGGATGACCGCGGCGTTCCGGAGATCACCATGCAAGCCCATGATTTCCTCAGAGCGCAGCGCGAGACCCGCGACCTGTGGCCGCGGCGCTTCCTGGACGCCCTGCGCAAGGGAATGTCGGCCGACGAGCAGGAGACCTGGCTCCCCGAGTTCCGCCGCCGGTTCCGCAACCGCGTGCCCGACTTCGCGGGGTCCGGGCTGTTCGCCACGCTCGTCACCGTCGAGAACATGACCGCCGGCGAGCTGGCCGACTACATCCTCGAGCACGTCTTCCTGGCGCTCCGGCGCAATCAGCCCACCGACGACAACGCCTTTGTCGACTACGTGCGCTGCTGCATCCGCACGGTGGCCGTCAGCCTGCGGCGGCAGACCCTCGACAGCCTCCACCGCGACGCCGCCCGCGACGCCGAGCTGCAAGTGCTCTCGCTGGACGAGCACCCGGCCCTCCTCGAGACCCTCGCCGGCGACGATCCGCGCGTGGCCGAGCAGCTCTCCGGACGCCGGGTGGTGATGTATCTGCTCGATCAGGCCGAGCGCGACGGCCAGCGCGAGAACGTCGAGATCGTCCTCCGCACCACGCTCGACGACGTCGCCCTGGCGGAGATCGCCCGCGAGCGCGGCGTCTCGCGGCAGGCGGTCACCAAGCGCTACCAGCGCGGCGTGAGCTACCTCCGCGAGCAGACGGCGGCCTTCGGGGGCGCTCCGTGAAGCGGGACGTACTGGGCTTGCACATCATCGAGCGCGGCGCCAGGGCAAATCCGCTCCTGCGCCGCGTTCGCGATCAGCTCCAGGCGGCCGACGCGCTGATCACCGTGGAGTCGGACGAAGGCGAGCCGGAAGACGTCCGCAGCGCTCGCCGGGTGGGCGAGGATCTGCTCCGCGAGGCGCGCTACGAGGAAGCGGAAGAGGCCTTCCTCGAGGCCATCGATATCGGGCTCCGGCAGGACTGGTTCGCCTGGCAGGCGGCGCTGAACCTGGTCAACTGCCACCGCTTCATGGGCCGGCTCGACGACGCCGAGGCCACCGCTGCCCAGCTCCTCGAGATGTACTTCGAGCAGCCCGACCATCCGCTCCAGTACCTGCTCGCCACCCAGCGCGGGGCCATCGCGGCCGACCGCTACCAGAGCGAGCCGATGAAGGTCTACGCCGACGAGGCCCTGGCCTGGGCGCGCACGGCGCACGACTGGCAGACGCAGCATCGTGAGACCGCGGACGCCCTGCGGTCGTACAACCTGGTGGTGGCGCTGCTCCGCGCCGGCCGGGCCGACGAAGCGCGCGCGGTGTACGGCAGGCACGCTGACGACGAAGACTTCCTGAACGTTTGCCGGCAAGGGGATCAGGCCGAGGCGATCGCCCGGATGCTGGAAGGCTGAGGGCGCCAGCCGACAGGAGCCCGGCGGCCCGCGGGCGAGGTGCTGCTTCAGGTGGGCGTGACGGTCTTGCGGAGGGGGGCCGGGCTGGCGGTGGAGGTGCTCACGCATGCCGTGACCGCCGACCGGCCCGACGGCATGCGCCACGACAGCCTGGCGGCGGCGATGATCCGCTTCCCCGACAGCGAGTACCGTGGCGCGCGGGTGATCTACCTGTGGGGCAACCTGGCGCAGGGCGAGCTGGGCGAGAAGCTGCTTGCGGGGTGCCTGCGGGAGGTGGCGCGGCAAGACCCACGACGAGCACGACCACTACCCCTGTACCAGACCGGCTGAACGTGCCGCGACCACACTGTGTCAGGCCGCGAACTCGCCGCGCGACGTCCCCGCCGACACCAACTAGGGATCCGCCTGACCCGCCTCTGTCCGTGTGTAGATGGCGGACAGCGGCGTCGCGAAGCTCAGCGCGTCGATCCTCAGCACGTCATCCGGTCGCGTGAGGCTCTGGGTCTCCCACCCCGTCGCGCCGCGGTGCAACGCTCGCACCCACAGCACATCCTGGGCCACCAGCACGTACGTTTCGATGGACGGCACATTCCAGTACGCCAGCGCCTTCTCCCCCTCGTCGATGCGGCGTGTGGACGGCGACGCAACCTCGATCACGATCCGGGGGTGCTGCGCGTAGTCGGCATCGCCGGGCACGGGCTCGCAACACACCATCAGGTCAGGGTAGTAGAACACGTCCTCGGCTGCGCGCAGCTTCATGTCACTGGCATAGACGCGGCACGGATGGCCGACCAATCGGTTCCAGAGGAGAGCGTGCAGATTGCCGACCACCAGATTGTGCGCGGACTTGGCCCCCGACATGGCGTAGATCTGCCCGCGCAGGTATTCATGTCTCACCTCCACACTCCGCTCCGCGTCGAGGTACTCCTCGGGTGTCAGCAGGGCCACGACCGCAAGCGGCTCGCTCATGTCCAACTCCGACACCATTCTAGCACACCAGGGCGCGCCTCGCCGGCCGGCGGCGCACTCCTCAGAACAGCCAGAACTTGTACACCTGCACGTGCGCGAGGATGCCGTACAGCGACCAGATCGAGCCCACCACGAACTCGCCCAGGATCAGCCCCATCGCCGCCGGGATCCCCGCGCGATAGCCCTTCGCCCCGCTGTACTTCATGATCAGCGCCTTCAGCGCCCAGCCGATCAGGATCGGCAGCCAGACGCAGTTCATCGCCCAGTTGGCGGAGATGGCATAGCCGATGGGGTGGAACCAGAAGCCGACGAACCGCAGCCGCAGCGTCATCAGGGCCATGAACACCACCGCGCCCACCGCCATCGCCCCGGTCGCCGCCGCGCCCGCGCCCCACGGCTGGTTGATCCAACTGTCCAGCCGCGGCCAGGTCTGCCCGCCGATGCGGTACGACTCCAGCGCAAACTGCATGCCGTCGAGGTAGGACCAGTGCAACATCGCCCAGGCGGCCGAGAACGCCGCCACCGGCGCCGAGAGCGCCAGCGCCCACACCAGGCGGCGCTGCGAGGCGTGCTCCATCTCCGCCGCGCGCATGCCCTCCAGCATCATCGGCTGCGGCACCCCGCGGTAGGCCCGGTTGAACCCGAAGAAGAGCGTGAACCCCATGCGGTCCATGCGCCCCAGCCCGGACACGCCGATCCAGGTCAGGAGCATCCGGTCCGGACCGCCGAAGTGCAGGTCGTGCACCGGCGGCCCAAGCTCGGCGCGGATCTTGGTGATGGTGGTCGTCACCAGGTAGTAGAGCACGCAGTAGGCGAACCCGATCCACGGCGTGAACCCGCAGTAGCGGCTGAACAGCATCCACCACACCAGCCCCACGCCGATGGCCACCACGGCGAAGGTGTACATCCGGTCCTCGGGCTCCCGCGGGTGGAGCGCCCGGCGGAAGACCTCGCGCAGGTGCGTCCGCGCCGACCAGAGCGCGAACAGCCCGAACGCCAGGTAGGCCCCGATGCCCTGCTCGTTGACGAACGGCAGGGTGCCCTGCTGCCCGTCCCAGCCCATCGACGCGTCGTAGCCGAAGTACCCGGCCAGCGCGAGCTGCGCCTTGAAGAAGACGTAGAAGAACCAGCACGAGAAGCTCAGGTCGGTGGGCAGCAGATAGGCGATACCGACGGCGAAGGGGAAGAACTCCACGGGCGTGAAGCCGATCTTGCGCATCCAGGGCGAGGAGAAGAAGGGCTGCAGGTTGGTCATCTTGACGTTGAGGAAGGGCACCTGCGGGACGAACGTGTGGAGGCCGTTGACGATGTCGATGGCCGCCGCCAGGCCGAACCCGAGCCAGAACGCGTTGCTCCGCCAGAGGGTGTTCTTCGGCGTGGTGATCTCGAGCGGCACCTGCAGGATGGGGAAGCTCAGTTTCTCGCGGTCGGTCCACTGCTGGCGGATCAGGATGTTGATGCTCAACATCACGATCTGGATCATCGAGAAGAAGGCGCACCAGTACACCACGGGCGTCAGCCAGGCGCGGAGGTGGGGAAGGGTGTAGAGGGTGGAATGGCCCTGGAAGTAGCCCTTGAGCGCCTCCTTGTTGGTGACGGTGAGGCCGCGGGGGATGTCGTCGAGGAACTTGGCGGCCCAGTTGTTCTCCGGCGTGGCGTGGAAGTGCGGGTAGCCCCACAGCGGGAGGGCGACCTGGATGAAGTCGCGCCCGGCGATGCCGCAGCCCGAGGCGATCATGGTGTAGATGGTGATCCGCTCGATGCGGTTGAGCGCGAGAGCGGGCCGGCGGCGCTCGACCAGGTGGTTGAGCAGCTCGATGACCAGGAGCGTGAAGACGCAGTTGAAGAAGATGGAGACGGTGGTGGCGTCGCCGGACTTGCGGAACTGCCCCATCGCCACGACCCAGTGGATGTTGATGGGCATCAGCAGCAGGCCGAGCAGGATGGCCCGAAAGCGGATCAGCGGGCGCGGGGCGGCTTGTTCCAACGGCATCACCTCCGTGCCGATCTTGTCCCCCCGCCGCCGCGCTCCTTCCCGCTCGGCGGCGCGCAGGATCCATGAGCCCGGGGTGCAACTAACGAGCGGAGCCTCGTCATGCTCGCCGTCACGTTCTGCCTACTCAACTCGCTTTCCGCGGTGGATGTGCCCTGGGACACGGCCCGTCTCCGGCTGGACGACACCGGCCGGCTGGCGTCGCTGAGCATCGGCGGTCGGGAAGCGGGTGTGCCCGGCACTCCGTTCTGCCGCCTCCAGACCGCCGACGGGCTGCTCGACCCCACCTCCGCGACGCAGCAGGGCGGACAGGTTGCCGTCGGCTTCCCCGGCGGCGCGGTGCTGGTCTACCGGGTGAAGGCCGGCCCCGGCCACGTCTGGTTCGACCTGGCCGAGGTGCGCGGCATGGCGCTCGAGCGGGTGGAGGCCGTCCGGATCTGCGACGTGAACGTGGAGGGGCTCCCCGCTTCGCGCGGCGTGCTCAACGCTGCGCACGACGAGCACGACACTGTGGCCGTGATGGCCGCCAAGGTCAACGTCCACACGCTCATCGCGTCCATGGGCCAGCGCGGCTCGAGCTTCGACAAGTGTCGGCACAGCTTCCTGCCCGAGACGGAGCGGGTGAAACAGGGGAAGCGCGCCGGGCGCTTCAGCGCGGCGTCCGAGCGCGAGGACAACGATGGATGGGCTTACCGCGGCCGCGCCGTGACGCCGGCCCTCGACCTCACCGGGCTGCAGGCGATCAAGGCCTGGGTGCATGGCGACGGCAACGGCCAGCTCCTCAAGATCCAGCTCTCCGACCACAAGGGCTACCGCGACGATTACGTGCGCATCGACTTCACCGGCTGGCGTGAGGTCACGCTCGACCGACCCCAGCTCAACACCATCGACCCCGCGCACGTGCGGGCGCTGGGCATCTACTACAACCTATTGCCGGGTCGGATGAGCGTCGAGTGCCTCATCGACTCGATTCGCGCGGTGGTGGACGGGCGCGAGGTCATGCTGGAGGACTTCGAGGCGATCGACGGCGAGCTGTGGGACGGTCGCGGCACCGCCTTGCGCGCCGTCACCAGTCGCGACCACGGGCTGTTGCCCGCCGGGTTCGGGCTGGTCGCCTGTCCCAACGACCAGTTCGACGGGGCGATCGACGCCTTCGAGCGCGCGGCGGGGCTGCCGCACCCGCGGCCGGGCGGCGGGGGGCACTCCGGCTCGCCGTGGTCCAAGCGGAGCTACCTCTTCATCACGTCCTTCGGCGAAGCCGATACCGATCAGGTGATCGCCTGGGCCAGGCGTGGCGCCATGCCGATGGTCTTGATCGGCGCCGGGAGCTGGAACGTCACTTGCGGCACGCATGCCGTCAACGAGGGCTACTTCCCCGGCGGCCTGCCGTCGCTCCAGCGTACGGCGGACAAGCTGCACCAGGCCGGGCTGCGCGTAGGGCTGCACTTCCTCGCGGCAGCGGTCTACCCCAACGACCCCCTCGTCCGGCCCAAGCCCGATCCGCGGCTGTTCAAGGGCGCGCGCCTGGCGCTGGCCGCCGATCTCGACGACAAGGCCGCGCTTATCCCCACCGACGCCGCGCCCACCGCCTTTCCCGAGGAGGACGGCGGGTACCTGGGCGACGGTACCTACCTGCAGATCGACGACGAGCTGATCCAGTACGGCGCCCGACAGCTCACCCCGCCCTACGGCTTCGCCGGCTGCGTCCGCGGCGCCAACGGCACCGTCGCCACCGCGCACGCCAAGGGGCCCACGCCAAGGGCGCGGAGGTGGCCCACCTCGTGCGCTCCTACGGCTACTTCCTGTTCGACCTGGGGAGCACGCTGGCCGACGAGGTGACCGGCAACGTCGCGCGGGTGGCGAACGCCATCAAGGCCGACATGCTCTACTTCGACGGCTCGGAGCGGCTGCAGAGCGGGCCGGGCGAGCACTGGTACGACAACGCCAGGCTGCAGAGCCTGTACTACGCGAAGCTTAGCAACCAGGACACGTTTCTGCAGGGCTCGAGCTTCAGCCCCGTCAGTTGGCACCTGATCCAGCGCTCGGCCTCGGCCGACGGGCACGGCGACGTGAAGGGCTATCTCGACGAGCGCACGCCCTCGTTCAGTTGGCTCGCCGGCAACCTGATGCCGCTCGACTGCGGCTGGTACTACGTCTACGACCCGGAGGTCACCGCCGACCAGTACGACTACATCCTTCAGCGCTGCCTCGGCTTCGACTGCTCCATCTCGGTGCAGACCAACCCGGCCAACCTGCGCACGCACCCCGACATCGGCGCCATCTTCGACCTCTGCAACGTCTACGAGCGGCTGCGCCTGTCCGGCCGGGTGCCGGACGAGACCCGGGCCAAGTTGCGCGAGCCGAAGCGGGAGTATCGCCTCCTGCGGCAACCGCTCCGCCTGCGGCGGACGGTCTTCGGGCCGTGGAAGGAGCTGAACGAGGCCAGTTCGGCGTGCGACGCGAAGCCGCTGATGCCCGGCGCGCGGCTGGGCCTGCAACTCCGCTGCGGCGGCCTGCAGAAGCCGGGGCCGGCGTACAGGTCTGACAAGGCGGTGACGCTGGAGACGTTCGACGATCTGGCGCCCTACCTGCGCGATCCGCAGAACCGCTTCGGCGTGTACGTGATCGGCCCCGAGGGCGCCGGCTCATGCCGCGAGGGTTGCACGCAGGAGTTCGCCAGCGAGGAGGGCGGCCCGGAGGGCGGGCGCTGCGGCCGCTACACCGCCACCAGCACCCGCGCCGACGAAGGCGGCTACACCTCCATCGGCAAGCACTTCGACCCGCCGCTCGACCTCACCTTCCACGCCGGCATCGGCTTCTGGCTCCGGGGCGACGGCCAGGGCGGGTCGTTCAAGCTACAGATCCGGCAGGGGCCGAACGCGACCGACTACTACATCCACAACGACTTCACGGCCTGGCGCTACTTCCAGCTCGTCCGCCCCGACAAGCCCTCGCCGCTGCCGGTGGACTACACGAAGGTCGACTACCTGATCTTCTACTACAACGGCCTGCCGGCGAACCGGACGGTGACCTGCTGGATCGACGGCGTGAAGGCGCTGCCGGCGCTCGACCGGGCCGCGGTGACGAATCCGGTGGTGGAGGCCGGCGGGCGCACCGTGGGGTTCCCGGCCACTTTGACCGACGGCGAGCGGCTGTGCTGGTTCCCCGGCGAGGCGCCGTACGTGATCCCGGCGCAGGCGGGCGAGCGGCGCGTCCTGCCGGCGGCGCCGGATGTGCTGCTCGACCCGGCGGCGCCTGCCACGCTCCGCCTGCCGGCCGACGCGAGCGGGGCGCTCAAGATGCGCTGGGTACAGGACTGCCCGGAGGAGCTCCCGCTGCCGGAACAGGCGCTCGCGACGCCGCTGCCGCCGCTGTGAGCGGGGGCTGGGTTTGGACCGGCGGTGCCACTCAGCCGGCCGTCCGCAATTCCGCCTCGACCGGTATGTCAACCAGGTCACTGCGGAGGAGCCTGGTCGAGAACCACAGCACCTCCAGGGTCTCGATGGCACCACTGTCCGGGTTGCGGCGCGCCACCACCTCGTCCGCCAGCTCCTCTGACTCCTGCTCCGCATAGGGGGGGACAGGTGTCGATGTAAAGGATGTCGGCTTCGCGGTCGTACCGCAGTTTCAGGGCCGCTGCCATTCCACCACTCCTGGCGCCAGCTTCCGCGCGACGTAGGCAGTGCTCACCCAGTGTCGGCCCCGCGCTCGCTCGCCAACCACCACCACTATAACGTGTTTCCCGCCCCGGATGTTGGTGAACCAACGCGCGAACAGCTTCGCGTCCCGGTCATGGGTGCTCGCCCGCACCGAGTCCGGGTCGGCCAGCGTCTCGGCGATCTCAGCCGCGTGCGCGGGCAGCACCTCCGGATGTCGCTCCGCGATGTGCGCGGCGCGTTCATCGGTGAGCTCGAAATCCGCCGAGAGATACGGGCAGTTCAGTCGCTTCACGGGCCGCTACTCCCTCGGAACGGGCCGACGGTCACCGCTCCGCCAGCATGATGGCCAGCGGGCTGCCCGGCTCCGGCGGGGCGAGGAGGCGGGCCGCCGGCCGGTGCTGGAGGTACCAGCCGAGCACCTCGTTGAAGTACACCAGCGCTTCGATCGGGCAGCCGCCGAAGGTCATCTCGCCCTCGGTGTAGTCGCGCGACGGGTCGCGGTCGCGCGGCTTGGGGTAGAGCTGCGCCAGCTCGGCGTAGGTCTTGACCTTGCCCGTCTTCAGCTCCCACGGCGTCACGCCGCCGGTGATCTGCCCCGTCTGCAGCCAGCCCTGCACTTGCTGCCGCAGCACCCGCTCGATGGTGTCCAGGTAGCGCTCGTCCGGCCCCAGCAGCTCCGTCGCCTGCTCGAGCTGCCAGGCATGTTCCACCGCCTGGCTGAGGATCAGGCCCTGTGACCGGGGGTGCGGGTAGCGCCAGCCGCCGAGCGGGTCCTGACTGTCGACCATGAAGTCGGCGACCGCCCGCACCACGTCGCGCAGCTTCGGCTCGCCCGGCAGGATGCGGCTCAGCTCGGGCAGCCCGCTGAGCGCGTAGCCGATGATGTAGGGCTTGGCGAAGGGGTGTTGGTAGCCGCCGGTGTCGTCGAAGATGAACGGCGGATCCGGGTCGATGGGTGTGCCGCCTTCGGTGAACAGGTCGCCGGTGGAGAGGCACGCGCGCAGGTCGCGGAAGAGCTTGAGCGCGTCGTCCACATAGCGCCGGTCGCCGGTGTAGCGGTAGAGGTGGAGGAAGTCGTCGGCGATCCCGACGTTGCGAGTGTAGTTGAGGCCGGCGGTGACATGCTGCTCGGTGTAGGCCGCCTGCGCTTCGCGGGCCTCCAGGAACCGCGGGTCGCCGGTCTCTTCGTAGGCCAGGTGGAAGCAGTCGAAGCCCTTGGTGCAGAAGCTGACGGAGCTGTTGGAGCGCCACATGTACGAGCGGTCGCCGTCCGGCGGCTGCTGGTTCATGGCCAGGATGTTGTTGTAGCGCGTGCCGCCGCGCTGCTCGTCGCCCCACCAGATCGACTGGTCGTAGAAGTTGTCGCACCAGGCGACAGCCTCGTCGACTAGCCGGTCGTCGCCGCTGAGCCAGCCCTCCTCGAACATGGAGCGGCCGTGGTTGAGCCGGTTCATGCCGAACACCGAGGCGGGGTGGGTGAGGCCGTTGTAGCCGCTGACGTTGCCCCAGTCGTCGCCCTCCAGCTGGCAGTGGAGGATGGCGTCGCGGTGGAACTGCGCCAGTTTGGTCAGCTCGGGTTGCGCGGAGAGGTCCAGCGGCAGGCCGACGCCGTAGAGCTGGTCCCAGAGCTTCGGGTCCACGGTCAGCTTGTGGGGCGAGCGGAGGGTGGGGGTGAGCCTGGCGAAGCCGGCGGGGCTGATGACCAATTCGGCGCGGCGCCAACTGCCCTGCTGCATGGGCACGCGCTCGGCCTCGCGGCAGGCGTAGTAGCGGTAGTCGAGGCCTCGGTCGACCAACTGCGCTTCGATCGCGCCGCGACGCTTCAGGTCTGCGGAGGGGTGGTAGAACTGGAACTTGCCGCCTTGCAGGCGCGCTTCCGACGGCTTGCCTTCGGCAAAGCCGTGGGTGGCGGGCGTCTCTCCCACGGGCTGGCCGTCGAGGGAAAGCGAAGCGGCTTTGCCGTACACCGCCCAACCGAAATCGGGCGCCCGGCCGTAGCCGGGGGTGTGATTCTGCAGGTGGGCGATCGCCACGATGCCACCGCGCGCGTCACAGCGCAGTTCGATCACCCGCGGCCAGACCTCGTCAGGGTAGAACACCCTCTCCCACCGATACTGGGCGTTCGACTCGACCACCTCGACCCGCGGCGGCGCGGTGGCCGTGCGGGGCGGTGCAATGGGCCGCGCATAGAGCATGGTTCCGGCGGTCAGCAACATCACCGTGCCCTGCTTGGTGTCCACTCTAACCGTGGCGCGCAACTCGCCGGAGGCAGGGTCAGGAACGGGCGTGGCAGCAAAGTGGGCGGGGCGCGAGTTCGCGAACTGCGCGCCGAACGTGACCATGGCCCGCCGCGCCGATCGCGGCTTTCCCGGCCGAGCCGGGTACCAGGTCAGCGCGCACACGCCGACCTTGCCGGGCGCAGTCGCGCCCGGTCGGATCCGCAGAGTCTCGCGCGCGTGCAGGAAGCCCTCGGGCAGCGGCAGCGCCACCCGCACGGTCTGCTGCCCGGTCGCCGCCGGGGTGATGGTGAACTCGAGTGGCGCGGCGGTAGTCATGACGAGCAGCACCAGTCCACAGGTCACACCCATCGCTTCAGCCACTCCCACGCCTCAGCCTGGCCCTGCACGCTGAACTCATGCGGCTCGTCGAACAGCCGGCAGTTGATCTTCTCCGGCACCCCCGCCTTCTTCCAGTTCCTGCCGAGCCTGGCGAAACAGCCTTTGACACCGTCGAGATCGAACAGCCCGTCCTGGCTGCCGTTGATCACCATCAGCGCGCGGGGCGCCGTCATCGAGACGATGTCGGGGTAGTCCAGAT
>JACPDV010000284.1 GCA_016183835.1 Armatimonadota bacterium | reverse complement strand
GCTTCAGGTTGCTCAGGCAACTGCTCTGCCTGGCTTTCTCCCGGGCCTTGGCAAAGACCGGGAAGAGGATGGAGGCCAGGATCGCGATGATCGCGATCACCACGAGGAGCTCTATCAGCGTGAAGGCACGACGTCTGGTGTTCATTCAAGCTCACCAACGACGCATGCGGCGGAGGGCCGGCATCCGCACGGTACGCGCTCCCAATCCCCGCCCGCACGTCAGGGCCTACCGATCTTTTACCCCAACGCGCGAAGCCATTGTTGCGCGGATGCAGAGCGTCAGGCCGGCCCGCGGCGGGCCCTAGGGGGCCCCGGTTCGTGGCCCTGTCCGGTCAGGAGGTGCCCCATCCCGCGCGCCCAACCACTCGCCCGGAGACCGCTCATGCGCCGCCTGCTCGCCCTGCTGCTGTGCGCCGCCCCCGCCCTCGCCCTGCCCGACGGCCTGCTCTTCCACCTCGGCTTCGACAAGCTCAACACCAACGCCGACTTCGCCCGCGGCGACGGGCACTCATCCATGACCCGCAACCTCGAGCTGCAGCCGGCCGCAGGCATTCGCGGCGCCGGCCTCCTCCAGCAGCCAGGCGAGAGGCTGAGCTTCGCCATCGCCGGCAACTTCGACACCCGCCGCGGCACCTACTCGGTGTGGGTCAAGCCGCTCAACTGGGACGGACACAACGGCAAGTTCCACCACTTCTTCGTCGCCACGCCGTCGCCCGCCTACACCATGCTCCTCTACCTCTACCCCATCGGCGACGAGGCGGTGTTCAACTACATCAGCGTCAACCCGAAGACCCCCGCCGAGGCCGTCTGGCGCGCCGGCTCGCCGGTGGACATCCTCAAGCGCGGTGAGTGGACCCACCTCGTCAGCACCTGGGACGAGCACGCCGTGCGGCTGTATGCCAACGGCAGACCGGCGGGCGACGGTCGTGTCAGCGCCCCGCTGCCGCAGCTCGACACCGGCACGTTCACCATCTGCCCCATCGATTACTGGCGGAACGCCACCTGGGGCGACCCGAACGAGCAGACCGTCTGCGACGAGGTCCGTCTCTTCGACCACGCGCTCACCGCCGAAGAGGTGCTCGACCTCTACGCCCTCGACCTGCCCGGCGGACTGGCCGACCTGAAGCCGGCGCTGGCGCTCAAGCTCGAGCCGCGCTTCTCCGCAAAGCGGATCGTCGCCACCGTCGCGCCCGCCCACCTCGACGCCGCCTGGCAGGCGCGGCTGCCGCAGGCCAAGCTGAGCTTGACCCTCAAAGACCCCGCCGGCGCAGAGGTGCTCCGACATGACGGCCCGCTCGGCGACGGGCGGTTCGAGGCGGTTCTGGCCGCGTGGCGCGACGGCGACTTCGTCGCGGAGGCGGCGCTCTCCGCCGGCGGAGCGCAGCTCACCGGCCACGCGACCCTCAACAAGCCGCCTACGCCCTGGCTCCATGAGCCGGCGCTCGACTGGAAGGCCGACACAGTCTCCGCGCCGTGGCGCCCGCTGGCCGTGCGCGGCAACCGGGTGGACTTCTGGGACGGTTGGATCCAGTTCGAGGGCGCTTTCCCGACCCAGGAGTACACCGCGGCCGGCGCCGGCCTGCTGACCGCACCCATCCGCCTCGTGGGCGCCGAGGCGGCCACCTGGAGCGCGCCGGCGGTGGCCGAGGCGAAGCCGGAACGGGTGAGTCTCGCCGGCACCGGCAAGCTGGGCGCCTTCACGGCTGCCTACCAGTCACTGGTGGAGTTCGACGGCCTGATCCGCTGCGACGTGACCCTCACCCCGCCCGCCGGCGGGTCCGAGCTGGATTCGCTCACCCTCGAGATCCCGCTGGTCGCCGGCAACAGCGTCTTCTACCGCAACCCGGCCTGCCAGCCGTGGGACCGCGAGATGCTCGACGAGCCCACCTTCCTGCCCTACGGCTGGTTGGGCAGCGACGAGCGCGGGCTCTCCTGGTTCATGGAGTCCGAGGCCAACCAGGTCCGCGCGGCGGGCCAGCCGGCGGCCACGCTCCGGCGCGAGGGCGACAGCGTGGTGGTGCGGCTCCACCTGGTCGGGCAGAAGGTCACCGTGACGCAGCCGTTGACCTACACCTTCGGCTTCGAGGCGACACCGGTGCGGCCGGTGCCGGCGGACCTCTACGGCCACTACCTCGCCTCCGGTCCGCAGTTCAAGGGCAGCAACGAGTTCGTCTACGGCTGGCTGCCGCAGATCTCGGCGCTGAACGCCCGGCTGATCGCCGACGATCCCGACGCGCAGCGCAAGCTGGTGGAGGGTTGGCGGGCGCAGGGCAAGCACGCCATCTCCTACTCCTGCGTGCAGTGCACGGCCAGCGCCTCGCCCGAGTACCGCTTCCTCGGCGCCGAGTGGAACCAGCCCTACGGCGCCACCTTCTCGGGCTACAAGCGGCCGGACACCAAGGAGTCGTACAGCATGGTGCCCGTCTGCACTCGCAGCAGCTTCGCCGACTTCCTGGTCTGGTGCGCCGATCAGCACCTGAAGAACGACTGGGGCGACGGGGTCTACACCGACATCGACGCCATCTTCGCCTGTGACAACGCGCTCCACGGCTGCGGCTACACGGACGCTTTCGGGCACACGGGGCGCACCTGGCCGATCTACGCTCACCGCGCGCTCTCCCGGCGGCTCTACGAGACCTGCCACCAGTACGGCAGACCTTACTACGCCCACGCGCACAGCCTCTGGTACGCCCCCTTCAACGCCTTCTGCGACGGCTGGTGCCCGGGCGAGCAGTACAGCACGTCGGTGATGGGCAAGCCGGCGTTCTACATGACGGACATCCCGGACCGGGTGTGGCGGAGCGAGTTCAGCACGGCGACCACGGGTGTGCCGACATTCCTCTTGCCGGAGATGGGGCGGCTGGCGGGCGAGGGCGTGTTGAAGGACCGCGGCCCCAGCGAGACCTGCATCGTGGCGGCGATGACCTACGGCGTGCCGCTCTGGGCGGGGAGCATCAACCAGCAGGTGGTGGAGGAGGTGTGGGCAGTGCAGCAGGCGTTCGGCATCGACAAGGCGCGGTTCACGCCGTACTGGCGGCGCAAGGAGTTCACGCAGACCGAGCCGGAGCTGCTGGTCAGCTACTGGCGGCGCGACGACACGTGGCTGGTGGTGGTGAGCAACTGGACGGCCGAGCCAAAGACGGCGGAGCTCGGGCTGGACGGGGCGAAGCTGCAGGTGGTCTGGCCGGCCGCCGGCGAGGAGTCGGCAGGGAGGGTCAAGCTGACGGTGCCGGGGTATCGGGGGGTGTTGGTCAGGGCGTCGCGGTAGGCGCCACCCGGTAGCTGTACACGTGCGAACCGCTGGCGTAGTAGATTCGCCCGTCGAGCCAGTCTCCGCCCGGCCCGATCGGCACCGGCGACTCCGCCAGGAGCTTCAGCTCGAACGTCTCCGGCTCGACCCGCACGATGCCCTTCTGGAACAGCATGTAGACCTGCCCGTCCGGGCTCGTGACGAAGATCCGCGGCCCCTGCTGCCCGTTCGTCCGGCCCAGCGTGGGCGCGCAGTCCTCGATGTGTACCAGCTCACGCTTGACCGGGTCGAAGACGAAGAACGTGTGATAGTCCACCACGCCGTAGACCAGCCCGCCCGGGGCGAGGCAGAGGTCCGAGTAGTCCTGCGCGCCCGGGAAGTACGACGCCCGCCAGTCGATCCGCCGCTCCGCCAGGCCGAGCTGGTACATCTCCGCTTCGGTCGCCTTCTTCTCGCCGCCGGTGCCGGCCGCGGTGGTGGTGCCGCCCAGCAGCTTCCCGCCCGGCAGCGCCACGAGCGCCAGCGTCGACTGCTCCGGGTGCAGCGAGGTGTGCTCCAGCAGCGTGTGTTCGCCGGTCGCCCGGTCCCAGATCAGCATCCCCCCGCCCGTGTAGCCGTATTGCGGCGTGCCGGTGAGGACCACCGTGTGGCCGTCGGGCAGCGGCAGGAGCCGGTGCGGGCGGTTGATGGCTGGCTCCGTCTCGATCAGGTACTGCGGATTGCAGCCGGCCTTGCCTTTGACCGTGCTGACCCACGGTTGGGCCGGGTCCCAGTCGAGCAGGAACCCGCCGCCGTAGCCGCCCACCAGGTAGTGGTCGCCCTGCCTCGCCACCGTGTTCCACTGCCCGTAGCTCTCGCGATTGATCCACAGGTCGGTTTTCGGGCTGTAGGAGAAGAACCGCATGGGGAAGGCGGTGCCGCCGCAGATGGTGCCGTCGGGCGCGGTGCAGAGGCCCATCACGTGGGCGCCCTCGCTGGTGTAGTCGAAGTGCAGCTCCCGGGTGGTGCCGGCCTTGGGATCCTCGATCACCAGCCGCCGCTCGGTCAGGTCGCACTGGCGGGCGATCTTCCCGTCCGGGAAGACGCTGTGGAAGAGCCCCTGCGAGCTGGTGATGATCGGCTTGGGCTGGTAGGCGTGTTCGCGGCCGAGCTTGCGCGCCTGGCCGCGGTACAGCTCGTACCAGTCGTGCTCGTTGTCCCAGAGGGCCTTGCCATAGACCTTGCCGTCCAGGTCGCGGTAGACCCAGCCCGTGCCCTTGGCACGCTCTTCCTCGGGCAGGACCGGCATGCCTTTGCCCGCTTGCGGATCGAAGGCGATGATCTGGCTGGCGGTGTTGCCCAGCCCGAAATAGATCCACCCGGTGTCGTCGGCGGCGACGTAGCGCTGGTATTGTGCCCAGTTCTGGTTGTAGACCCAGCCGTAGTCATGGAGGGTGGCGGTGGCCGGGTCGAAGCTCACCACGCCGCTGTTGGGGTAGGTGACCGACCAGATCACGCCGCGGTCGTCCTCGGTCATCCCCATCGCCATCTGCGGCTTGGTCTGCTGGTGGAAGGTGAAGGCGCGCTTGACGGGGTCGAACTCGCAGAACCAACTGTTGAAGTGGGTGTAGAAGCGGTTGCGGCTCGAGAGGATGGAGGAGTAGGGGCAGTCGCCGCCGGGCGGGAAGGGCACGGGGAACTGCTCGGCCTTGCCGGTCTCGGCGTCGATGAGGAGCAGTGCGTAGCCGCCGGTGTGGTCGAAGAGCCAGACGAGGAGCACGTCGCGCCCGCTGCCGTCCACGGTGCAGACGATGCCACGGTGGTTGCTGACGGGCGTGGCGACGCCGTGGTGGGCGAAGCCGTGGCCCAGATCCTCGGTGGCGGCGAGCGCGGCGCCGGTGACGAGGGCGAGGGTGAGGAGGGTGGTGGCGGTGAGAGTCATGCGGCGGGCTCCCGACGGGGCGGACCTCGGAATGGGGATTATGGGTTGGGGGTGGTGTTCCTTCACCCGATCTTTCGGCGCCCTCGCCCAGACTCCTAACCCCCCGGCCCCCTTCCCCACGGGGGAAGGGGGAGTCCGGACCCGAGGCCGCCGCGGCGCCCGGGCACACGATTCCCCTCCCCCTTCCCCCGTGGGGAAGGGGGCCGGGGGGTTAGGTTCCAACGGGAGAGGACTCCGCTGCCCCAGCGCCAACTCCCCGCCCCTTGGAGAGTCAGCATGGCAGACAGCGCAGGCGGGCGGGTGATCCGCGTCGGCATCCTGGGGCAGGGCCGCAGCGGCTACAGCATCCACTGTGCCCACCTCAAGACGGATCCCAAGTACCGCATCACCGCCGTGGTGGACCCGCTCGAGGAGCGCCGGACCAACGCCGCCGCGGAGTTCGGCTGCCGCGTGCACGCCGACTACCGCGACCTGCTGGGCCGCGACGACCTCGACCTGGTGGTCAACGCCACGCCCAGCCACCTGCACGTGCCGGTCACCATCGACCTGCTCAGCCACGGGATCAACGTGGTCTGTGAGAAGCCGCTCGCCCGCCGCGCCGCCGACGTGGACGCCATGATCCTCGCCGGCCGCGCCTCCGGTACGCTGTTCACCGTCTTCCAGCAATCGCGCTACGCGCCCTACTTCGCCAAGGTCCGCGAGGTGATCGACTCCGGCGTGCTGGGCCGGGTCGTGATGATCAAGTGCTCCTTCAACGGCTTCGCCCGCCGCTGGGACTGGCAGACGCTGCAGGAGAACAACGGCGGCAACCTGCTCAACACCGGGCCGCACCCGCTCGACCAGGCGCTCCAGCTCTTCGGCCCGGCGATGCCGCACGTCACCTGCTTCATGGACCGCGCCAACACCTTCGGCGACGCGGAGGACTTCGTCAAGTTGATCCTCTCGGGCCACGGGCGGCCGGTGATCGATCTGGAGATCTCCTCCTGCGACGCCTACCCGCTGCACACCTACCACGTGCACGGGACGCTCGGCGGGCTGACCGGCTCCACGAGCGAGCTGAAATGGAAGTACTACAAGCCCGACGAGGCGCCGGCGCAGCAGCTCCTTCGCGAGCCGCTGCCGAAGCAGGCCTACTGCAGCGAGCAGCTCCCCCTGCACGAGGAGACCTGGACCGTGTCGTCGGCGCAGTCCGGGCTGTTCCAGACCATGTCGGAGGCCTTCTACGGCGACCTCTACCGGTCGCTGACCGAGGGCGCGCCGCTGGTCATCAAGCCCGAGCGGATCCGGCAGCAGATCGCCGTGATCGAGGAATGCCACCGCCAGTGCCCGCTGTCGCGCCTCGAGCCGTGACCGCCGTCAATGGTAGAACCGCGGCAGCCGCTTCTTCCAGCTCGTGGGGATGATCTTGTCCAGTGCGTCGTCGGCGGTCACCACGCCTTGCAGGCGATCCTGCTCATCCACCACCGGCACGGCGATCAGGTTGTACTTGGAGACGGCTTGCGCCACGGCCTCCTGGGTGTCGTCGAGGTGCACGGTGACCACGCGGCGGTTCATGAAGTCGCTCACCACCTGCAATGGGTCGGCCAGCACCAGCTCGCGCAGCGAGAAGACGCCGGTCAGGGTTTGGTGGGCGTCGACCACGTAAACGTAGTAGATGGTCTCTGCTTCGTGCGCGGTCTGGCGGAGGACGGCGATGGCCTGCTCGGCGGTCAGCTCGGGCGGTACGGTGGCAAACTCGGTGTTCATGATCCCGCCGGCGGAGTCCTCGGGGTAGGTCAGCAGGCGGCGGACGTCGGTGGCTTCCTCGACCTCCATCAGGTTGAGGAGGTCCTCGCTGCGCTCCTGGGGGAGCTCGGCAAGCAGGTCGGCGGCCTCGTCGGGGGCCATGGCCTCCAGCACGTCGGCTACCCGGTCGTCGCTCATCGTCTCCACCAGGCTGGCCTGGAACTCGGGCTCGACCTCTTCGAGCGCGTCGGCCACGGTCTCCACGTCGAGGGTCTCGAGCAGCCGGCTGCTCTCGTTGCGGCTCAGGTCGTGGATGATCTCGGCCAGGTCGGCGGGGTGAAGGTCGCCGATCTTGTCGCTGGGCACCCGCAGGCGCACGCCGGGATCGCCCGGGAGCAGCTCCACGTCGGTCCACGAGATGACGCCCGGCGAGCGGTCGGCGCGGCGGCGGGAGAGGCGGTCGGAGAGCCGGGTCATGCCCAGCCGGCGGAGCACCGCGGGGCCGCCGATGTCCACGTTGGCCACGTAGAAGTGCCCGTTGACTTTGGCCAGTTCGAGATCGTTGACGCGCACCACGCGCGCGCCGTTGGTGTCGATGAGCTGCTTGTCGAGCACGTCGCGGACCAGCATGAAATGGCTGCTGCCCAGCTCGAAAATGGGCAGGTCGGTGACCTTGGCACTCAGCTCCACGGCGGGCCCGACCAGCGCCGCCACGGCGCTCCAGGGCACGATGCGCTGCTCGCGCTTGTGGGTGACGACCACCGCCACCACCGGCGGATGCGGCGAGTCGGTGGCCAGGTCGGCGACGAAGTCTTCGACCTGCCCGACGCGGTGGCCGTCGGCGTCGGTGACGGGCTTGTTGAGGAGGCGGCTCACATACGGCATGCCGCCCTCCTTCCCCGCCGGCGCGCGGGCGCGCGGCCGACCACGGCGGCGACCGCAGCCCCGGTCACCGTCAGGTGCTCACGGATCATCGTCAAGCCCTCCAAGGGTGGACGTGACCGCGCCGCCGGCACAGGTCACGCCCGGTCCACCGGGAAGGTCGAGGTGCATCGAGTCCGGCGCCCGGCCCGCGACTGCGGGGCGAGCGGCCGGTCAGGATCGCCTGTGGACCCTCGCATCCACCACGCTCGTGGTCTCAGCGAGGCTGCGGCGACCCCTTGAGGGGGAGGAAAACGCTAGTCTCGCCCGGACCGGAGCGTGTCACGTGAGCCCCCGCGACTCGGGGGCTGGTCTTCACCGACCTCCATACCCGCTCTTCTCCAGGCACGATCCGCGGCCCGCCCATCCCACCGCGCCCACTGCCCGAGCAGGGGCGGAGCCGACCGGGGATCCGGTGTTGAGACAGCCTCGCGACCCGCGCCGCGGACCGGAGGCTCGATGGCCCGAGTCTAGTCGCGGGCACCGCCCCTGTCAAGCCTGCCCGACCCGGGGAGTGGTTGGCGGCGCCGGGAGTCTTGTCTGCTCCTCCCCCTGCAAGCGGGGGGAGGCGGGAGGGGGGTCCTCCGGCTACCGCGAACCGGCCGGAAACCCCCACCCCGTCCCTCCCCCGCTTCGCAGGGGAGGGGGCTCCCGAGATTCCAGTCACTCCCGCGACCCGCCGCGCGGCCGTTCTAATGGATCCAGTGCAGCAGCGCCGCCGCCAGGCTGAGGAAGATGGTGATCCCGATCACGTCCTGGAACGCCGTCTCGAACGGCCCCGCCGTCAGCGCCGGGTCGAAGCCGGCCCGCTTGGAGAGCAGCGGCACCACCGTGCCCACCACCCCTGCGATGTTGACCGAGGCGAACATCCCCAGGAAGACTACCAGGCCAAAGCTCCAGTGCCCGTCCCACACCCCGCCGATGGTGCCCAGCACCGCAGCGCAGGCGCCGCCCAGCAGGATCGTGGTGAGGAGCTGCCGCTTCACCGCGTGGCGCCAGTGAGCCAGCTCCACGTGCCCCGTGGACAACCCGCGGATGATGATCGCCGCCGACTGCAGGCCCGTGTTGCCGGAGATGGCGGAGATGATCGGCATGAAGCTGGCCAGCAGGATGAACCGCGTCAGCGTCTCGTCGAACGCGTGCACCACCACGCCGGCCAGCAGCTCGATGAACATCGTGACCATGATCCACGGCAGGCGCAGGCGGGCGACCTGGGCGGGGCTCTTGCTCTCCAGCTCCTGCGCGTCGGAGCCGGCCATGTGTGCGATGTCTTCGCTGTGCTCTTCCTGGATCACGTCGATGATGTCGTCGGCGGTGATCACACCCAGGAGCCGGTTGTCCGGCGCCACCACCGGCAGGGCGATCAGGTCGTAGCGGGAGAAGATGGCGGCCACCTGCTCCTGCTCGCGATCCGGCTGGACCGTGACCACATCCGCGGTCATCAGCTCGCGGACCGGGGTCCAGGGATCGGCCAGGAGCAGGCTCCGCAGATCGACCACCCCCTGCAGGCCGCCCGCCGCGTCGACCACGTACACGTAGACGAGCAGGTGCGCATCGTGCCGCTCGCGGAAGCGCTCCATGGCCTGCGCCTGGGTGGCGGTCTCCGGCACGTCGACGAAGCCGAGCGACATGATGCCGCCGGCGGTGGCCTCGTGGTAGACCAGCAGTGTGCGGATGTCGGCGGCCGTCTGCTCGTCGGCCAGCGACAGGACGCTCTCGGCCTGCTCCTCCGGCAGCGCGCCCACCAGGTCGGCGCCCTCGTCCGCGGGCAGCTCTTCCAGGATGCCGGCGAGCCGGGCGTCATCGGTGGATTGCAGCAGGTTGGCTTCGGTGCTGTCGTGGGCCTCGTCCAGCACCTCGGCGGCTTCGGCGGGGGTGAGGAGGGCAAAGACGGAGACCTCCTCCTTGGGGTTGAGGAACACCATCGCATCGGCGAGGTCGGCCGGGTGCTGCGTGTCGAGCAGCGCCCGCAACTGATCCGCATCCAGGTCGCGGAGATGCCGCCGGATCTGCTGCGCCACCTGGAGTGCGTCCTCGCGCACGCCCAGCAGCTTGCGCCGCGCGGAGAACGGTGAGTCTGTCGCCGGCATGCGAGGTCTGCTTTCTGGTGGAGTAGAGGGACGCGCGCCGCGCCCGCGACGCCCCGCCGGAGCCGCGGGATGCGGAGCGGGCCAGCGGCAGTGTAGTGTCTGGGGAGGGTGTGGTCAAGCCGCCCCCGCGGTGCGCGCGAACCGAGCTTGCGCCCGTCCGCGCGACGTGCTATCACCGCTCCGGGTGGCGCCGGCCACGGGGAGGCAACCATGCACTGGCGGCTCTTTGACCACGAGGACCTGGCGGCGGTGAAGGAGGTGCTCGACTCGGGCAACCTGTGCTCCATCGGCGGGGCGCAGACGCCGGCCTTCGAGGCCGAGTTCGCGGCGGAGTTCCGAGCGCCCCATGCGCTCGCCGTGTGCAACGCGATGGCCGGGCTGCATTGCGCCGTGGCCGCGGCCGGCGTGGAGCCGGGCGACGAGGTGATCGTCGACTCCGTGGTCTGCTTCGCCGCGCTGGCGGGGAGGTACCACAACGGCATCCCCGTCTTCGCCGACATCGATCCGGTGACCCACCAGATCGACCCCGCGTCGGTCCGGGCGCGCATCACCGACCGCACCCGGGCGATCATCTGCACCAACCTGTGGGGGCTCTGCGCCGACTACGCCGAGCTGCGGAAGATCGCCGACGAGCACGGCTTGCTCCTGATCGAG
>JACPDV010000288.1 GCA_016183835.1 Armatimonadota bacterium | reverse complement strand
GAGGTGTACGTCACCGTCAGCGCCTCGTTGACGTCGTCCGCCACCTAGGCCGAGCCCACGTTGCCAGCCGTGCGGCAGGCGCGTCGCGCCTGCCGCCGCGGTTCACTCCCCCGGCGGAGGACGGTCATCGCCAGTCCGTGAAGCCGAGTTGAACCATCTGGTCCTTGACAGCCTCCCGAACCGCGCACTAGACTCGGAGGTGCTGTCCATCGCGGATAGCAGAGATCCAAGAGAGGAGCTTCCGGATGCTCAAGCGGCTGTTCGTGGAGGATGAGGGCCAGACCCTCATCGAGTATGGGCTCCTGACCGCGCTGATCTCGGTCGTGGCGATCGCGATCCTGACGGTCCTGGGTCGCAAGACCCGTGACGTGTACGTCACCGTCAGCGACTCGATGACCTCGTCCTCCACTTAGGTCGCGGTTTCGATTCGGGCCGTGCGGCAGGCGCCCTTCTTGCCGGCCGCCTCGGCGATGTCGTCCATGTCCGCGCGCTCCGCCAGCAGGACGCTCTGGAACAGCCACACCGTGTGCTCGAAGACCCACTGCGTCTGCGGCGACGGCTCCACCCTCACCCGCTCGGGATACCGCTCGCGCACCGACTGGATCCCCTGCTGCTCGCTGAGGAGCAGGTTGTAGCCCAGCGTGGCCGGCACGCCCTCGGCGTTCATGGCGCGGATGAACTCGTCCCGGCTGTGCCCGCCGAACTCATCGGGATGGTAGTGGAGCATGTAGATGTGGTAGGCATGCCGCCCGCACCACGGCATCCGCTCCGGCGGAGTGATCCCACCCACCTGCGCGAGCAGCTCGTTGAGGTAGACCCCGTTGCGATCGCGCCGGTCGGTCTGCTCGTCGAGCGTCGTCAGCCGGGCGAGGAGCAGGGCTGCCAGGTATTCGCTGCCGCGGTAGTTCTGCCCCAGCCGCGGGTGCTCCCAGCGTTTCCCGCCCGGGAAGCGGCCGATGTTGCGGTAGGCAGAGGCGCGGTTGTACACGTCCTCGTCGTTGGTGGTGACCATCCCGCCCTCACCGCTGGTGAGGTTCTTGCTCGACTGAAACGAGAACCCGCCGCCCGTGCCCACCGCCCCGACCTGCGTGGCGTTGTGCCGGGCGCCGTGGGCCTGGGCGCAGTCCTCCAACAGGGCGAGCCCGTGCTTGTCGGCGATCTTTTGCAGCGCGTCCATGTCGCCGGCCTGCCCGCCGAGCTGGACGTTCATGATGGCCACGGTGCGCGGCGAGATGGCGGCCTCGACGGCGGCGGGGTCGAGGCAGAAGTGTCGCTTGTCGATGTCGGCGAAGACGATCGAGCAGCCGAGCGCGAGGGGTGCGGAGGCGCTGGCGATGAAGGTGTATTCAGGGCAGATCAACTCGCCGGCGGGTCCGACACCATCGATGTCGAGCGCGCCGGCGCAGAGGGTCATGAGGGCGTCGGTGCCGTGGGAGGTGAAGAGGCTGAACTTCGCCCCGGTGAACGCGCAGAAGGCGGCTTCGAGCTCGGCGGACATGGGGTTGGGCAGCCCCTCGGTGGCGCTGAGGTAGACCTGTTTGAGGCGGGGGCCGACGAGGGTGTCCCATTCGGCCTCACTGACCTGCGGCCAGGCGGGCCAGGGCTTGGTTCGGACAGGGGTGCCGCCGTCGATGGCGAGGGTGCTCATGCGGGCGCTCCGGGTGGTCGGGCGGGAGTGTAGCCGAGCGGGCGGAGGGGGTCAAATCCGGCGACGATGGCGAGCCACTCACGGCCTGGCGCGTCGGCCACGCTGGTTGGTTTGACAGCAGTCGAGGGTTGGGATACGGTAGCCAAGATGGACAGTGTCGAGGCGGTGGCCGGAAGCAAGATCCGCTCCCTGCCGGAGTTGGTGGGGGCGTGTCTGGCTGTGGGCCTGGATGGTGCTGGGGGTCCCCTCTCTTCTGCCGAGTCGGAACTGCTCTCCGAGGCGCAACCGTTCGCCGGGGACGCGGAGGCGCTGCGAGGGGCGATCGGTGCCGAACAGGATCCTCTGGGAGAAGCGTACAACGGGCTTCGGACTGCGGTCGAGCGCCGCAAGCAGGGGGCGTTCTACACGCCGGATCCCATTGTGCGCGCTATGGTGGCGTGGGTGCTGTCGCGGGCGCCCGCGCGGGTGGTCGATGCAGGTTGTGGGAGCGGCAGGTTCGCGGCCGAAGTGGCGCGCAAGGCCCATCAGACGGAGTTGGTGGCGGTCGATCTCGATCCCGTGGCGACCATCATCAGCCGCGCCGTGCTCACGAGCCTGGGAACGACACGGGCGAGAGTGCTCAACGCAGATTACCTCACGGCAGAGCTCGGCCGGGTCGCAGGCCGGACCGCCTTTGTCGGCAATCCTCCCTATGTCCGACACCATGACATCGACCCGTCCGCGAAGGCGTGGGCGCGGCGGGTCTCAGAGCGGCATCATCTCCCGGTGCCGAGTCTCGGGGGGCTGCACGTCCACTTCTTCCTGGCCACGCTCGAACATGGACGCGATGGCGACGTGGGGGCCTTCATCACGAGCTCGGAGTGGTTGGACGTTGGCTATGGGCGGACCGTCAGAGCGGCTTTGCTCAACGACCTCGGCGGCGAGAGCCTTCACCTGCTCGAACGCGAAGACGTCACCTTCGGCGACGCGATGACTACCGCGCTCGTGACGTGCTTCGAGTTGGGTGGCCGGTCGCGCCGGATGCGGTTCCACCGGACATCGGCGAGCGCGCCGCTGGACGCCCTGGGGAACGGGGGCGTCCTGCGCGATCAAGGAGCCCTCGAAGAGGCCACCCGCTGGACACCGTTGTTCAGCCAACGCCCGGCGAGGTCTGCCGACGGCATGGTCCGGCTCGGGGACATCGTCCGGGTCAGCCGCGGGGTCGCCACGGGATGCAACGGCTTCTTCGCGATGACCCGCAACGAAGCCGAAGGCTGGGGGATCGAGCGCTGGACGCGGCAGGCGCTGACGAGGGCTACCGAAGTGCTCGCTCAGCCCGGTGTGGTCCGGGCTGATCCGTCCCGCCGAGTGCTCCTGGCGCCTCCGCGCGGCCTGGATCCCGCCGCAGAGGGTGCCGAGCCGCTGCTTCGCTATCTGGCGCAGGGAGAGCGGGCAGGCGTGGACCAGCGGTACCTGTGCGCCCACCGGGAGCCGTGGTGGTTCGTGGGCGCGCAGACCGCTCCCGTCGTGGCCACCTACATGGCCCGCCAGCCCCCGGCCTTCGCCCTAAACCCAGACGGCCTTGCCATCCTGAACGTATTCCACGGTCTCTACCCGCGGAGCGCCATGGAACAAGAGGATCTCGCTGGGTTGGTGGGGTACCTCAACGCCAACCGGGAAGCTCTGCGGGGAGCAGGCCGGACCTACCAGGGCGGCCTGGAGAAGTTCGAGCCCGGGGAGATGGAGGCGCTGTTGGTCCCCTCGCCCACGCGCCTCCGGGACTACGCCGAGTAGGAGCGCGTATGCCGAAGGACCCGCCACGCTGGACTCAGGAAGAGCTTGAGCGCGACAGGGGCATCGCGATCGAGCGGGTCATCGCCCGCTGGGAGCGGACGGCACGTTACGTGGAGCTGTTCCACGAGGTACGTCCGCACATCACGGCGCTCTTTGAGGCCACCGATGAGCTGCGCGAGTTGCGGGGAGCACGCCTGCAGCAGAGCCCACGCGTCGTGGAGGCTGCCAGGTACCTCAGCTCGCCCGTCCTGAGTGCGGACGACTTAAGGACACTGGCCCGCGGGAGCATCGCCAGGACCCGGATCGTGGGCGACCACGCCGAGCGGGTCGCCGCAGTCTTGAGGGTCTCCCTCGACCCGATCAGACATCCGTGGCTCGCGGCGGAACGGCAGCCGACAGGCCCGGAACGTGAGGCAGCCATCGACTGGACAGCAGGGGTGTGGGCCGCCAACAAGGTCGCCACGGAGAAGCGGTTGGAGGCTGCCGGCGAGCAGGAGGAGGCCACTGTGGCCGCTCTCCGGGAGGCGGGCTACGTCGAGGTGCCAGTGCCCTCCCGCGAGCTTCTTGGCTTGGACGGTCTCGATCGGGGCCGCTTCGCCCGGGAGACCCTGGTGGCTGGCACGAAGTGCGACATTCCGGTACGCCTCAGCGATGGCAGGCTCTTGGCCTTGGAGTGCAAGGTCGCCAACAGCGCGGTCAACAGCATCAAGCGACTCAACCACGAGATCGGGGACAAGACTGCCGTGTGGCGGGCTGAGTTCGGGGCACAAGTCATTCCGGGCGCAGTCCTTGCCGGGGTGTTCAAGCTGACCCACCTTCACAGGGCGCAGAGCAAGCAGGCCATCACGCTCTTCTGGGAGCACAGCTTGTCTGCCCTCTAGGACTTCGTCCGGCCCGGGTGACCGCTGCGATCGTCGCGCCCCGGCCGCCGGCCGTTGGCCCGGACGGTTCAGCGCGCAGAAGGGCGCCACCCAAAGCCGGCGAACCCCGCAGCCGGAGTCACAGTCCATGTCCACCCTCGCCCTCCGCGGCGGACCGCAGTCCGTCACCGCCGATCCAGGCGACATGTTCACCTGGCCCATCATCACCGACGAAGACGAACAAGCCTGCCTCGACGTCCTCCGCCGCGGCGGCATGTCCGGCACCGATGTCACCGAAGAGTTTGAGCGCGAGTTCGCCGAGTGGCACGGCATGCCGTATTGCGTCGCCCAGTCCACCGGCACCGGCGCGCTGCAAGCCGCCATGTGGGCGCTCGGCGTGCGCATCGGCGATGAGGTGATCGGGCCAAGCCTCACCTACTGGGCCAGCGTCCTCCCCGCCTGGTCGCTCGGCGCCAGCATCGTCTTCTGCGACATCGAGCCGCATTCCATGTGCCTGGACCCCGTTGACCTCGAGAAGCGCATCACCCCGCGGACCAAGGTCATCATCCCCGTCCACTACTGCGGCTATCCGTGCGACATGGACGCCATCATGGCCATCGCCGCGAAGCACGGGATCAAGGTGCTCGAGGACGTGTCGCACGCCCACGGCGCGGAGTACAAGGGGCGGCTGTTGGGCACTATCGGGGATTGCGCGGCGATGTCGGTGATGTCGGGCAAGGCGCTGCCGGTGGGCGAGGGCGGGTTCGTGCTGACCCGCGACAAGGAGGTCTGGGAGCGGGTCCAGGCGTGGGGGCTGTATGAGCGCACCAGCCGGCTCGAGACACCCGAGCTGAAACAGTTCGCCGGGCTGCCGTGGGGCGGCTACAAGTACCGCATGCACCAGCTCAGCTCGGCGGTGGGGCGGGTGCAGCTCCGGCACTACCGGGCGCGGATGGTGGAGATCCAGAAGGCCATGAACTACTTCTGGGACCTGCTCGAAGGCGTGCCGGGAGTCAGGGCGCATCGGCCGCCGACGGGCTCGGGATCGCACTGCGGCGGGTGGTACGCCTGCCATGGGCTGTACGTGCCGGAGGAGCTGGACGATCTGCCCATCGGCTGGTTCTGCCGCGCCGTGACGGCCGAGGGCGTGTCGTGCGGGCCGGGGGCGAACATGCCGCTCCACCTCCACCCGCTGTTCCACGACGCCGATGTCTACGGGCACGGCAAGCCGACCGCCATCGCCAACGCCGACCGCGACCTGCGAGCCGGCAAGGGCGACCTGCCCGTGACCGAGGCGATGCCCGGGCGCTGCTACTGGACGCCCTGGTTCAAGCACTACCGGCCGGAGATCATCGAGCAGTACGCCAACGCCTACCGCAAGGCCGCCGAGCACGCCGGCGAGATCCGCGAGCACTTCCTTGGCCTCGGCGAGACGCCGCCGGAGGTGTCGATGGGCAGCGCCGGGCTGTTCCTTCGTAGGTAAACTGGCGTCGGTGACCGGCCGTTCGGCCCCCTCTCCCCCCGGGAGAGGGGGCCGGAGGTGGGGGTGACGGAGGACTGCAGTGATCCATGGCATCTGGCTGCTGACAGCGCTCGCCGTGCCGCCCGCCGCGCCCACGTTTCAGGAGCTGATGGACCCGGCTCTCTACCCGCGCCCGATGCACGGCATGCGGGTGGAGGGTGCCACGCTGGCCGAAGGCCGGCTGCGCGTGGTCACCACCGGCGCTGTGATCGAGCTGGACTCCGCCGCCGGCGAGGTGCGGTTTGCGCAGCGGATCGGGCATCCGCGGCCGGTGGCCGTGCTTCGCTTCGGCCGGCCGGTGAGCGGGCTCAAGCTGGTGCAGCAGACCGACGGTCTGGTGCTGGCAAGCGCCGCGGAGCCGTCGTTCAGTGTCCGCATCAACGGCGACTCGCTGTTCATGCTCCATGTCCACGAGCCGCTGGAGGTGGCCGTCGAGCGGCGCATCGTGCCGGCTTGGCAGGACTCCTATGGCGCGCACCACCTGCTGGTGGACGAGTGGGGCGGGTTCGGGCTGTACTGCTCGCAGAAGGACCTGCCCGACGGCTACGATCCCGATCAGGAGCGCATCGCCACCTACCGGCTGCCGGCCGACCAGGTGCTGTGGGTGGCCGTGTGTCCGCCCAAGCCGTACGACTGGGAGCGCTCGCTGCGGGATCGCGTGGTGTGGCATTGGTCGAACCAGACCGGCTACCCGTCCGACGCCGACCTGCTCGCCTGGCAGCCCTACGGCAACACCGTGCTGCTGCAGAGCGAGGTGATGCTGTGGAAAGACTGGAACCTGGCGTTCGAGCCACGCCTGGGTCCCGACGAGTTCGCCCACGTCCGCGCCACGCTGCACGCGCAGGGGCAGCGGTTCATCGTCTACACCAGCCCCTACTACTTCCTCAAGGGCACGCCAAACGAATCGAAGGCGATGAACAGCTTCGCCCAGTACGATCAGACCGGTTGGCCGCCGGGCTGGCCGACCGGCGAGAACATGGGCCTGTTCATGGCCGCCATCACGCGCGTGATGCACGAGTCCAAGCCGGACGGCCTGTACTTCGACGGGCAGTACACCGAGAACCCGGCGGCGCTCTACGCCCTGGCCCGCGGCACGCGCGAGTTGCTGGGCGAGGACGGCATCCTGGAGTGGCACTCCACCGGCGCGCTCGGACCGGGGCAATGCTATCTGCCGCAGGCGGACGCCTACGTCGACTTCGTGCTCCGCGGCGAGGGGCAGGGCGGGATCTACAGCGACCAGGACTACCTACGCTACTTCGTCTCGGGCTACAACGTCCACAACAGCATCGGTGTCCTGTGCCTCAACGGGCCGCCCGGGATGCAGCCCGACCTGGCGCGGAACACGCTGCGGGCCAACGCGCGGATCCACTTCCTCGCCGGCTGGCTGGGCGACGAGCGGAGCCTGGCGGCCTACAACGCCGACTACGCCGCCAAGCTGACGCCGGCCATGCGCGAGGAGGTCGACCGCGAGGTTGACCGCCGGCAGGCCGAGGTGGCGGCCAAGGCGGCGGCGCGAACGGCGGAGCTGGCGGCGCTCGCCTCGCCGCCGAAGTGGGGCGAGCCGGCCGTGAAGCTCGACTTCGCCACGCTGCCGGCGGCGGAGCAGGTGGTCTCGCCGGCCAACCCGGCGCCGTTCCGGGTCGCGGACGGCGCACTGCAGGTGACGGGTCACGCGCACACCTACGCCTACCTGCAGATCCCGCTCAAGCTGTCCGCCGGCGGGCTGGTGATCAAGCTGCGGGGCGGCACGGACGGCGGGATGTCGTGGGGCCCGGCGGTGGCGCTGTGCTGGCCCGACGGCACGCTGCTGCGGCTCGGCCTGCGCAGCGACGGCAAGCTGCAGAGCGACTGCCTGGGCAACCAGGCGCTCTTCTCGACCCAGGACCCAACACAGTGGATCTGGCTGCGCGCCCGGTGGCTGTCGCGTGTCGGGGTGATCGAGCGCAGCCCGGACGGGGAGCAGTGGGAGGTGGTGAGCCGCTTCGAGCACCGGGGCAAGTTCGCCGGCGAGACGGCGGCGCTCTTGGTGGGCAAGGTGCCCTACAGCGGGCAGCCGATGGACTACTCCGAGCCGGGCGAGGTGGGCCGGTGCGAGTTCGCGCAGGTGGAGGTCTACGCTCGCTGACGGCGGCTGGATGCGAGTAGAATGAGCCGGACGCCGCCGATGTGAGCCTGGTCATGAGCCTGCCGTTGATCCTCGCCGCCGCCCTCTGCCCCACGCTCGCCGCGCCCGGCGACGGCGTCCTGTTCCACGCCTCCTACGACCGCTGGCTCTTGGCCGATCAGGCGGCCGGCGGGCGCGCGCCCTTCCGGCGGAGCGGCGCGGCGCTCGGCGAGGGCAAGCTCGGGCGCGCGCTGCAGCTCGACGGCAGCGGGTTCGTCGAGTACCCGGCCGGCGCGAAC
>JACPDV010000290.1:1629-14512 GCA_016183835.1 Armatimonadota bacterium | reverse complement strand
GGGAGCGCGGAGCGCCGGACGGCGGCGAGGTGGTGGACGCCGACCGGATCCGGAGTTGGCTCAAGCTGCGTCCCGGGGAGCGGTTCACCTGCAGAGCCGGCCTGCTCGAAGCCCGGCGGATCATCGCCAGCGACGCCGGGCTGGCGATCCGCGACGGCCGCCGTCGGTGGTTCTCCGGATGGTGCGACCTGCGCGACCTCGAGCTTGCTCTGGCCGACTTCGAGTGCCACACGTGGCGACTGGTGACTGAGCAGGGCGAGACAAGGTTCGACCCCTGGTGCCGCGGCGCCGCGACTCTGGCCACCGCCATCGAGTACGCCCTGGCCGAGGCCGCTGTCGGCCACCCGCTGCCCGCCGCGCCGGACGCCGACCTGCCTCGGGCGCCCATCTCCAAGGCCGGCGACGACGACCACGCCGGACGCGGGGTCAGCCGCCCGTAGTCGCCTCCGCCACCTTCCGCCACCGCGTCCGCGCCGCCCAGATCAGCGCTCCGTACCGCTTCATCGTCCGCCAGATCCGCATCTTGCTCTGCCCGCGCTTCAAGTCGTACCGCAGCACCAGCCCCCGCTCGCCCACCTTCGCGCCGAGCAGCCCGATCTTCAGCAGGACCTCCGCCATGCAAGCGAAGCCGGACTCCTCGATCAGCTTGTCGCCGTAGACCGCGAACGCCCGCTCCAGGATCTCGCGCCGGTAGGCTCGGAAACCGCAGGTGTAGTCGCGTGCGCCGCGCAACGGGGCGAACGTGCCGAGGAGGAAGCTCGCCCCGCGGCTGAGCACGTGGCGCAGGTAGGACAGCCCCATCTCCGCGCCGCCGGGGGCGTAGCGCGAGGCGATCACCACGTCATAGCCCCCGTCCTCCATCGCCGCCAGGAGCGTAGGGATCAGCGACGGCGGGTGGGTGTTGTCGGCGTCGAGGGTCACGACCACGGCCGCGCCGGGCACCCGCGCCGCCGCCTCCAGCCCGGTGCGGAGCGCCGCGCCGAGGCCGCGGTTGTGCGCGTGCTGCACCACCTCGGCGGGCATCCGCGTGCCGCAGTCGCGGACCACCTCGGCGGTGGCGTCGCTCGAGCCGTCGTCCACGATCAGCACGCGGTAGGGCCGCTCCCCCAGGGCGGGCGGGATGGCGGCGAGGAGGTCCGGGAGCGACTCGGCCTCGTTGTAGGCCGGCGCCATGATCACGGTGAGGCCCTGCTCCGCCACGGCGGTCTCCAGGCCAACGGCTCTTCGCAGGCGTGCGTGCAGGTCCTGCCGGCGGCGGTTTGGTAACATGCCCGGCGTGGGAATCGCTTGGGAATCGGGAGGCCGGTGATGAAACGCGTCTACCTGCCGCTGCTCCTGCCGCTGCTCCTCACAGGCTGCCTGGAGGTCAACGAGGAGATTTGGATCGGCCGCGGCGGGCGCGGGCGGATGAGCCTCGACGTCACCGTGGACGAGGCCGCGTCGGTGCTCGAGCTCGTCGGGCGGAAGGACCCCGTGGCGGACGTGCGGGCGAAGCTGGAGAAGGCCAAACAGCAGCTCGCACAGGACCGCAACGTGTTCAACGTGGAGGCGCGCGAGAGCGGGGAGGCAGGGCAGCGGCGATTCCACCTCGCGTTCGAGTTCCGCCGGGCGGTCAGGCTGGGCGACTCGACGGCCGGGTTCCTGCAGCTCACCACCGAGCCCGCCGGGCTGGGCAAGCTGAAGCTGCGGCAGGTGCTGGCGGTGCCGAAGCCCGAGGGCGCCGTGGAGGCGGGATTCCGGCCGGCGGGCGAGGGGCTCGACGAGCTGGGCCCGCTGGGCGAGGTGATCTCCAAGGCCGTGGCGTCGGGGCTGCTCGGCGGGAAGAGCTACACGGTCCGGATCCACGCGCCGAAGGTGATCTCGAGCAACGGCGCCAGCCTGGACGGCGGCCGAGCGGCGCAGTGGGAGTACCCCATCGGTGAGCTGGTGACAGCGGACAGCCCGGTGGCGCTGGAGTGCGAGCTGGCCGTGCCGCCGAGCGCCTGGATCGCCCTCGGGCCGGGTCTCGTTGCGGCAGTCTTGGCGGTGGTGCTGCTGCTCCTCCTGCGCCGTAAACGGCGAGCCCGCCAGGCGTTATGAACTCCCTGTGAACGCGGAACGGAGCGCCGGATTGTCGCGTTGCTCAAACCGGGCACTACCGGGGGACCACGCCACGGCGCGGTGAGATCCGGGGGGTCCCGACGGGCAGGGCGCAAGCCCTGCCCGACTTTATGGCATGGCCGCCGCCAGGTGCAGCAGATCGGCCTGCGGCGCGTCACCCACCGCCAGCACCACCGGCGCGCCACCGAGCCGCGCCACCACGCCGAGGCCCTCCACGGTGCTCGCCACGGTGCCCGGGCTGCGCGCCCTGAGCCGGGCGGTGGCGACGCACGAGTGGCATGTGGCCGAGCAGACGAAGACGCTCACCTGCTCGCCGCTGCGGGCGTACAGGAGGTGGGTCTCCAGCCCGCCGCAGCCGCAAGGGCAGTCGCCCTGGCGCGCGGCGACGAGTTTCCAACCGCCCGCGACCGAGACCGGGGCGTGGGCCACGAAGCCCGTCACGGGGGTGAGGTCGGTGGGGGGTGAGGCCTCGGCAGGCAGGCTGAGCGAGGCAAGGTGCGCGCGTGCGTAGGGCGCCACGGACAGGTCGTCCGGCCCGACGCGAACCGGCCGGCTGCCGACCGGGCTGAAGAGGGTCAAGGCCAGGCACGAGCCTCGCGGTCGGTCAGCTCCGGGTTGTCAGGCTTCGGCGACGACATCGTCGCTCTCCACATAGGGCCGCAGCAGCTCGGCCAGTCGCGCTCGGCCGCGGCCCAGTCTCGATTTCACCGTGCCCTCGGCCACGCCCAGCAGCGCGGCGATCTGGTCCAGCGGCAGGCCCTCCAGGTGGTGCAGCACGATCACTTCGCGCTGCGCCGCGGGCAGGCCGGACAGCGCCCGCCGCACCTCCCGCGTCAGCTCCTCGCTCTCCACCCGGTGCGCCGGCCCGCCGCCCGGGTCGGACTGCTCCTCGGGCCGCTCGCCGAACACATCGGTCCAGGTCCGCTGCCACCAGGTGCGCCGGTGGTGATGCCGGCAGGCATTCACCGCCGCCATCCGCAGCCAGCTCGCAAACGCCTCCGGGTGCCGCAGCTTCGCGATCCGCGACCAGGCGCCGGTGAAGGCCTCCTGCACCGCGTCGGCCGCGGCGTCAGGATCGCCGAGCAGCTCCCAGCAGAGCCGATAGAGGCTGCGCTCGAAGCGGTCGTAGAGCTCCCCGAACGCGGCGCGATCGCCGCTCCGGGCGGACTCCACCAGCGCCCGCAGCGCTTCCGGCGCCAGGCTGTCGCCGGGCTCAGTCATAGAGAGACACTTCGACCTTCCGGGTTCCGAGCATCCTCAGCCGGGAACTTCGCCGCCGCCAGTGGATCTTTGCACCGTCTCGTGACAGAATAGCAGAGAGGTGACAACAATGAAGTACCGACTCGCTTGGCTCGCCGCCGGGACGGCGATCCTGATGCTGTGTGCCTGCAAGGAGCAGCAGCCCGTCTCCACGACTCAGGCCGGGGAGCGGGCCAACACGATGGTGCCGCAACCGCCGGCGCCGGGCGACACCGCCGCCACGCCGGCCGGCGAGCCGAAGCCGGGTGAGGCGGCCGCGCCCGCGGCCGGCGCCCCGGTGAACAAGCTCTGTCCGGTGTCCGGCGACCCGATAGACCCCAAGGTCACCACGGAGCTTGAGGGCAAGACGTACGCTTTCTGCTGCGCCGGCTGCATCGACAAGTTCAAGGCCGAGCCCGCGAAGTACCTTGCCCAGCTCAAGGACTTCGAGGCCAAGGCCGCGGCGGGCCAGCCGGTCGGTGGCGGCATGCACGACGAGGCCGGCGAGAAGGGCGAGAAGGGCGAGAAGGGCCACTAGCCCGTCATCGCCCGGCCGCCGGCTCCACCCGGCAGGCCACGTCCCGCGCAAACGGCGGCGCCGCCAGCTCCAGTCTGCCGCCCGCCGCGCGGAGCGTAGTCTGCCGGGTGGGCTTGCCCTCCCAGGTATCCCACCACACCACCCGGTAGTCGCCGTCCGGCAGCTCGGCCAGCTCCACGCTCACGCTCTCCAGCTCCGGCGGCACCCGCTTGTCCACCACCACGCGGTGCCAGGCCGCCTCCGCGCTCGACAGCCAGAGGCAGGCCCGGTCCGGCGCCTGCAGGCCGTAGACCCGGACCCGCGGGTCGCCGGCGGGCGGGGTGATCGGCCGCAGGGCGAGGGTGTTGAAGGGGATCCCCGCCACGAAATCCGCGAGCGGCTTGTAGTGGCGGTAGCCGTTCTGCTCGTCGAGCCGCTCCCACCACCAGAACATCGCCGTGCCCGCCAGCCCGGACATCGCCGAGGCCCACAGCGCGTCGTGGTGGTGGGCCAGCTCCTTATCCTGCGCCATGAACGGGCTGAGGCCCCACTTCTCGTCGGCCAGGCCGAACTCGCTCAGCAAGGCGGGCTTCCCGGGGCACTGCGCCAGCAGGAACCTCGCCCGGTCGTGCGCGGCGGCGGCGGCGTCCATCCACAGCTCGTTCCAGTTCGGCCGCAGGTACCAGTGGAGGTCGGCCACGTCGAGCTGCGGGTGCCGCCAGTCTTTCGGCGCCGGCCCCCAGGCGCTGGTGGCGCGAAGGTGATGCCACGGGTCGAGGTTCGCCAGGTACTCGCCGGCCTCGGCGTAGAACCGCTCGGTGGGCAGGCCGGGGTCTTCCTCGTTCCAAAACTCCCAGCTCGCCACGCTGGTGGCATAGCCCCAGCGCGCCACGGCGTAGCGCAAGAGCTGCTTCGCGTCGTGGATGGCTCGGTCGTAGGCCGGGTCGGCCGGGTCCTTCAGGGCGCCCATGTACTTGTCGCGCTCGAGCAGGCAGAGCTGCAGGTAGATCCCGTTCCGCCGCGCGCTCTCCACGAGCTGGTCGAGCAGGTAGCAGTCGAGCTGGTTGTAGACGCCCCGCGCGGGGCGGTCGAGGTCGGCCTCCCAGAGCAGCTCCGGCCCGGTGCCGGCCTCGCGGAGCGAGATTCCGCGCACCAGCACCTTGCCGGTCGCGCCCAGGCGGAGGCGGAGCGGTGGGAGCCACCGGTCGTTCGGCCCGGCGGCCAGCTCGCGGCGGAACTCCTGCGCTCCGGCGGCCACCGGCTCGCCCAGCGCGGCGCCGCCGGCCTCGATCACCAGCGTCGCCGCGCCCTCGGCCTGCACCTGCCCGCTGAGCTGGTACCGTGTGCCGGGCCGCAGCGCCACCCGGTACGGAGGATCCACCGCCACCGCCGTGCCCGCCTCGCCGGCCAGCTCGACCCAGCGCCGGCCCTCGCGCGTCACGATGGACGGCTTCGGCCCCCACGACCGGCCCCAGGCGCTCTTGGTCGATTCGATCCCCATCGCCCAGTCGCCGCAGCAGGTCCACACGCGGAGGTAGTTGGCGCCGTTCTGATGGAGCTTCTCGAAGATCGACTCGGCGCGGGCGAGCGTGACGTACTGCGCGGGGCCGATGAAGCACAGGTCCTGTCCGATGGCGAAGAACGGCGTGCCGTCGTCCAGCTCGAAGTAGCGCGGCCGCGCCCGGGCCACGCGCAGGTAGCCGTGGCTGTTCGACGGGACGCAGGTGAAGCTCAGTGGCGGCGAGACGGCATCGCCCGCCGGGTCGGTGAGCTTCGCCACCGCGCGCCACGGGCCGGCCTGGTCGGGCGCGAAGCGGGCGCGCCAGCCGGCGGGCTCGGCGGGGTAGATCCAGTCGGCGCGGCGCTCGTAGGGCTGGAAACAGAACGCGGGGAGGGTCACGCTGCGCCCGCCGGGCCCCTGCAGCTCGACGCGCAGGTCCACCTGCGCGGGGTCGTAGGGATTGGCGTAGCTCAAGTCGAGGCCGATGCGGAGCTCGAGCGGATCGCAGCGCGGGACCTGGTCGCGGTCGCCCGCGAGCGTGAGGGCGCGCTGCGCCGAGGCGGGCTGCAGGGCGGCCAAGGCAGCGGCGAAGAGGGGGAAGCAACGCAGGCTCACCAGCGTTCTCCGCGCGCTGCCTTCGGCCGTCCCGCAGTACCTCCTCCTGACGTCAGTCAACCGCGCCGACGTAGCCTCGGAGGCTGTTGGCCGCCCGCTTGCGGCGGCGGCAGACGGCGCTGGGCGAGACGCCCAACTCGGCAGCCAGGCTGGCCTGGGAGTGGCCCTCCAGGTGGTGCCCGACCAGCAGGCCGAGGTCGCCCGGCTCGAGCTGAGCCAGGCCGTGGTGCATCGTCAACTTCAGCACCACGTGACGCTCGGTGTCATCCCGCGCGACCAGTTCGTCGAGCATGTCGGGCGGGACCACGTCCCACTTCCCCGAGCCGGGGGCGTAGTGCGCGTAGTGGTTGCCCTCCACGGTCTTCACGTTCCAGCGGGTCTTCTCGCAGGCCCACGCCCGGAACGAGCCGCCCGGGATGGGCTGCCACCGCGAGGCCTCACGTCGTCGCCCTCTGCGGATGGCCTCGATGGCCTGCAAACTGGCCGCCAACGCAATGTCGGCGGCCTGCTCGGCATCGTGCCCGTAGGACACCGCGCCGAGTGCCACACTGAACAGGTCCGGCCAGATCCGATCCTGGAGCACCTCGAGCGCGGCCTCGGCGCGCTCGGCGTCCTCCGCGGTGCAGTACGTCAGTGCCAGTTCCTCATCGCTGTCGTGCGAGAGGAGAGCCTTGACCATGACAAGTCCTCCGCCGCTGCCTCCGCAGCGGCTCTGGGCTGGAAGGGATGTTGACTCCGATCATGGCGAACCCAGACCCCCGAGAGCCAAGTCGTGACACGGCCCAGCGCAGCGCAACCAACTCGCCACATGCAGGGCTTCCATTCCGTGGCGCCAGCAAGGTATGCTGAGCGGCGGCGGCGCCCGGGTGGCGCGGCAGGATCGGCTGGCAACGGTCCGTCGAAGCGATGCGGCGCCCCGTTGTGGTCCTCGGGGACGGTCCCGCGCAACGCCTTCGACAGGGCCACCGGATGTGACACGCCGCGTCTCCGCCAGCCACCAGGGCTTGTTAGTGGAAGTCTGTCCACTGCGGGGAGCCAAAGCGAGGGTTCTGGTCGCTGCCAACCAGGCATCTGCCAGATGTCCAGAAGGAGGTCGCTCAATGCCACGGGTTCTGTTGGAGCTCGACGGACGACGGATCGTCGCTGAGCGCCTGAGGAGGGGGATGAGCCGCGAGGAGCTGGCCGCCGAGGTGGAGATGGATGAGCGCACTCTGCGCAGGATCGAGGAGAACCAAGGAGGCTCCCAGTACGAGTCCAACGCGCAGCGGCTCGCGGACGCGCTCAAGGTCCACATCGATGAGATAGTCAGAGGGCTTGACTACGACGTCGGCATGTCCTGGATACGTGTGCCCCACCTGCCTCGCGGTGAGATGGACGCCTACGTCGATGCGGCCTACCTCGACATGGACGGCGACCACGAAGGGGCGATCCAGGCCATCAAGGGGATCTGCGGGCGCCAGTCCGGCTTGCACGTGGTTCCCGCGTCGCTCCTCAAGATCACGCTGGCCGTCTACCTGGACCACGCCGGCCGGCATCCGGAGGCCCAGGAGCAGCTCCACTGGGTCCTCGCACAGCGGTCCACGAGCGCCGGCTGGCCGGACGTGCTGATCCGCGCCGAGTACCACCTGGCCATCAGCTACCGGCGCGAGCAGCGCTGGGTCGACGCCGAGGGGATCATCGAGCGCCTCCTCGCGGACGAGAACTCGTTCATCCGCCCGGCGGCGCTCCACCAGCGCGGCGCGATCCGGATGGGACAGGGGCGGTGGGAGGAGGCCAGGGCCGATCTGACCGAGGCAGCCAGAGAGCTGCGTGGACGGGGCATGTACCGCGTCGGCTACCCGCTGCGGCGCCTGGCGGAGCTGGCGGTTCGCGACGGGATGTATGGTGAGGCCATGCGGCTCTACTTCGAGGCCGGCGTGATCCTCGCCGAGTACCACTGCACGCGCTACGTGGAGCGGATCCGCAAGGCGGTTGCCGAGCTGGCCGCGACGATCGACGCCGGCCATCACGCACCGGACGACGATGAATAACCGCCTCGCTCCGCTGGCCCTCTTCGCCGCCGCGCTCGCCGCCGGACAGGACGCCCCGGCCGCCGGCCCCACGCCGCGCCCTTTCCTCTACGGCTGCGGCATCACCTGGGGCGCCTGGCTGGGGCTCCCGCCCGAGCAGGCGATGGCCTTCGACCGGCGCAGCATGGACCTGATCCGCGACATGGGCGGCACCGCCGTGCCCGCCAACTTCGCCTGGATCGACGTCGAGCCCAAGCCCGGCGAATACCACTGGGACTACGTCGACCACCAGGTCCGCGAGGCTCGCGCCCGCGGACTGGAGGTCTTCGCCTACACCGGCCTCACCCCCGACTGGGCGCTCCCGGCCAACGCCCCGAAGCAGCCCGGGATCGGCTACCGCTTCCCGCCCGACGAGACGTTCGCGCCGCAGTTCGAGGCGTTCTTCGAAGCCCTCGCCCGGCGCTATAGCGGGCAGGTGCGCTACTACGAGTTCTGGAACGATCCGAACGGCTGCGGCTGGACCAACGACGGCTGCTCCAACGGCCACATGGCGCCCACCTACGTCCCGTGGCTCAAACGCTGGTACGCGGCGATGAAGCGCGGCGACCCCGACTGCGTCCTGGCGGTGGGCGGGCTGGACTACAACGAGGGCGTCAAGGAGGGCTGGCGCTACCTGGAGGACATCTACACCCACGGCGGCGGCGACAGCTTCGACGCCGTGGCCATCCACCCCTACGGCAGCCCGCTCCACTGGCAGGCGCTTCGTGACACTCACGCCTGCCTGGTGCGCCACGGTCAGCCCGGCAAGAAGCTGTGGCTAAACGAGTATGGCTGGAACACCGCCGACGAGCCGGCCAAGGCCGCCAACCTCCGCGCCGTGCTGGGTGAGCTGGCCAAGCCCGAGTGGAGCATGGTCTTCATGGCCAGCTACCTGGTGCTGACCGACCTGCCCGAGACGAGCGACGCCACCGGTCACGACTTTGGCCTCTGCAGCCGCGACCGGCGGGCGGGAACGATCACCCCGCGGGAGAGCTTCGCGGCCTTCGCCGCGCTTGCCCGCGCCGCGCCCTGATCGCGCCGACGCTCGTTGGCGGGGAAGCATGTTGCGACAGGGCAACAATCGCGGGGTATGAACCAACACCGGCCTGGGTAGACTCCAACGCGATAGTGCTCCGGCTCACGGGGCATGGCGGGAGAGGGCTGCCGTCGGTGAAGCCGCGGCAGGACGGAGGTCACGCCGGACGTCGAGTGTCCGTCGCGTCAACAACAAATGGAGACATGCATGTCCAGAAAGGCCCCACAGGGCTTTACGCTCATCGAACTGCTGGTGGTGATCGCCATCATCGCCATTCTGGCCGCGATCCTGTTCCCGGTCTTCGCCAAGGCTCGGGAGAAGGCGCGGCAGTCGAGCTGTCTGTCCAACGTCAAGCAGCTCGGGCTGGCCGAGCTTCAGTACGTGCAGGACTACGACGAGAAGTTCTGCATCCCCGTCGCCTGCGGGAGCGGCGGGCTGCCCACCGGCTGCTTCGTCGGCGCCGAGTTCTGCGCCAGCGGCTTCGTGCCGCTCCGGCCCTACACCAAGAACTCGCAGATCTGGGAGTGCCCGAGCAGCCGCGACTGCAAACGGTTCTCGTACGGTTGGAACCGCTCGCTCGACGGCTGGGGCGCGGTCAAGCTGGCCGGCGTGAACCAGCCCGCCAGCACCGTGGTGTTCGCCGACCACCGCACCAACGTCACGTACCGCTGGTGCGGCGGCTGGCTGGCCAGCAACGAAGGCTGCTGCGGCGGCCAGGCCAACGACACCGTCTATCCCCACTGGATGGATCCGGCCCACAACGGCGGCTCCAACATCGTGATGGTGGACGGCCACGCCAAGTGGTACAAGACCGGCGAGGGCGGCAACTTCACGCAGTACGACGTGCTGACCAACCCGGCCCACTGGAACCCGGCGCTGTAGCCGCCTGCCGGTGACGCTGTCCGGTGTAGGGGCGGACCTCTCTGACCGCCGGGTGCCCGCCAGGGCACGCTCCGGGGCCGCCGCCAACGCGCGTCGGCTTCCGGCCGACCTGGCGGACACGGAGGTCCGCCGCTACGCCGGTCGACATCGGCAATCGCCATCGTCAAGCCCGGGCGGGTAGAGGGAATCGCGCCCGCTGAGCCAACCGGATCCCGGTTGCGCCCAGCTCGGAGGATCACGATGCGCCTCGCCCTCTCGGCCGCCGGCTGCCTCGCCGCCCTTGGTTGTGCCCCGGCGCAGAACGGCGCCATCCTGGCCAACGGCGACTTCCGCCAGGGCACCGCAGGCTGGTCCATTCCCGCCGGCCCCGACCTCGCGGCGAGTGTCGTCCCCGCCGACGCCGGCGGGTTCAAGCAGGCCCTCCACCTCGAGTGCCACACCAAGCCCGGTGCCAACCCGTGGGCCTTGCAGGTCACCCATCGCTTCGCCACGGCGGTGAAGCAGGGCGACCGGCTCCGGCTGAGCTACTGGCTCCGCAGCCCGCAGGCCTGCAAGGTGGGCGTCACCTGCCAGATCAACCGCGCGCCCTGGACCAACTTCGCCAGCCGGACCCTCACCCTCGCGCCCGCGTGGACGCAGTACGGGATGAGCGCCACTTTCCCCGCCGACTTCGCCGCCGGCGAGCTGATGGTCGATTTCCACGTCGGGCAGGCCGAGGGCGTGGTCGAGATTGCCGGAGTCAGCGCCATGCCCGTGCTCGACAATCCGCTCGGCCTGCTGCCCTTCGTCCTCCCTTGGGACGACGCCTCGCCGGGGATCACCAACGTCGCCGGGCTGCTCCCAGCACCCGCCGGCAGAGACGGCTTTGTGGTCGTGCGCGACGGTCACCTCTACACCGGCGATCACCGCCTGCGCCTCCTGGGCACCAACATCACCAGCGGCGGCGCCTTCCCCGGCCACGACGTCGCCGAGAAGGTCGCCGGCCGGCTCGCCCGGTTCGGCATCAACGCCGTCCGCTTCCACCACATGGACTCGAGCTGGGCCAACCCATCGATGTACCAGGCAGACAAGCGCCGGCTCAACCCGGCGGCCCTGGACAACCTGGACTACTTCATCGCCCGGCTCAAGGCCCATGGTGTCTACACCGACCTGAACCTGCACGTCAGCCGCGTCTACCCCGGCCAGCCCACCTGGACCGGCATGCACGACTTCTTCAAGGGCGTGGACAGCTTCTACCCGCCGATGCTCGAGCTGCAGCGCGAGTACGCCCGCGACCTGCTGACCCACCTCAATCCGTACACGGGGACCCGCTACGTCGATGAGCCGTGCGTGGCGTTCGTCGAGATCAACAACGAAAACGGCCTGCTCAGCAGTTGGTGGGGCGGCGGGCTGGACGGCATGCCCGAGGTCTACGCCGGCGAGCTGCAGCGGCAGTGGAACGCCTGGCTCGAGGCGCGCTACCCCGCCGCCGCCGCGCTGACCACGGCCTGGACCGGCACCAGCCGGCCGCTCGGCGAGGAGCTGCTGACCGACGGCGCGAAGTGGTTCCTCGAACAGAACGGCGGCGCCAAGGGCACCCTCGAGCTCGCGGCGCGCGGCGAGTTGCGGGCCGCCGTCACCGCCGTGGACGGCGAGGGCTGGCACGTGCAGCTCCTCTACCCCGGTCTGCAGGTGTCGGGGAAGGGGACCTACACGCTCGCCTTCGAAGCGCGGAGCAGTGAGCCGCGGACCATCAGTCTGGACTGCCGCATGGCGCACGACCCGTGGCGGACGCTGTGGGAGGGCAATGCCCGGCTGGGCACGGAGTGGAAGAGCTTCCGGCTGGTAGTCTCTCCTGCCGCCGACGAGGACAACGCCCGCATCACCTTCGGCACGCTCGGCGCGCAGGTGGGCGCGGTGGAGTTGCGCGGCGTCTCGCTCCGGCCCGGCGGCGGCTACGAGCTGCGCCCGGGCGATCAGCGGGGCAACGTGGCGTGGGTCAAGTTCGCCGACTACGCCAACCTGCCGCCCGGCATGCGCGCGGACTGGGTGCGCTTCCTGTGGGAGACCGAGGAGCGCTACTGGACCGGCATGCGCAGCTACGTGCGCGACGAGCTGGGCGCCCACGCGCTGGTCTTCGGCAGCGCCTGCGGATTCTCGCCGATCCTGGTGCAGGCGCAGCTCGACGTGGTGGACGGGCACTCCTACTGGCAGCACCCGCACTTCCCGCACCGGCCGTGGGACGCCGAGGACTGGACCGTGCCGAATGTCGCGATGGCCGGCGTGCCCGGCGGCGGGACGCTCGCGGGCCTGGCCGGGATGCGCGTGGCCGGCAAGCCCTACGTGGTCACCGAGTACAACCACCCGGCGCCCAACACGCACAACAGCGAGGCGTTCCTGCTGCTGGCCGCCTACGCCGCGCTGCAGGACTGGGACGGCTTCTTCTCGTTCGACTACCACGGCGCGCAGACCGGCTGGGACGCCGGCCGGATCCCGGGGTTCTTCAGCGTCGACCAGCATCCCGCGCAGATGGCGACGATGCCCACGGCGGCGGCGCTCTTCCTGCGGGGCGACGTATCCCCGCCGGAGCAGTGGAGCAGCGTGCCGGCGGGCCGCGAGCGGGCCATCGAGCTGGTGGCGCGGAGCGGGCCGTGGGTCAACAGCGGGCAGTACGGGCTGCCGCCGAGCCTCGTGCTCCGCCGCCCCATCGGCCTGACCCTCGGCGACCAGCCGGCGGCGAAGGTCGCCGATCCCGGCGGCGACGTGATCCCCAGCGACAACGGGCAGCTCACCTGGGACCTGCGCGACCGGCAGGGCGTGGTGACCATCAACACGCCGCGGACCAAGGGCGCGATCGGCGCCACGACCAAGGGGCCGTACCGGCTTGGCGAGGTGACCATCGCGCCAGGCGACAACCTGCAGCAGTGGGCGGCGATCACCCTCACCGAGATGAGCCCCGGCCCGCC
>JACPDV010000290.1:0-1588 GCA_016183835.1 Armatimonadota bacterium | reverse complement strand
GGCCGGGCGCCGTCGCTGGTGGAAGGGATCGCCGCGACGGTCACACTGCCGGCGGGCGGCACGGCTCGCGCCTGGGCGCTGGACGAGCGCGGGCAGCGCGGGGCCGAGGTGCCGGTGAAGGTCGACGGGGCGACGGCCACGATCGCGATCGGCGCCCGGTTCAAGACGCTGTGGTACGAGATCGAGGTGCCGTAGGAGCAGGCTTCGCGATCCGGATCCGACCCCCTCTCCCCCCGGGAGAGGGACGGGGTGAGGGTTTTCGGTCGGTTGCGCGTGCCTCGCATGGCCCTCACCTCAGCCCTCTCCCGGGGGGAGAGGGGGCCGGACCCGATCCGCCTCCTAACGACATCCCGACCTTTTTCGCACCAAACCATTGCATCTCGGATCATCACGTGCCATACTGCCCAAATGCGCGGCATTCCGGAGCGCGCGGAGCTGCCGGTCTGATGGCCATCCTCATCCTCCTGGCGACGTTGTTCCTGGCGTATGCGAACGGTGCGAACGACAACTTCAAGGGCGTGGCGACGCTCTTCGGGAGCCGCAGTTGTGGCTATCGGCGGGCCATCGGATGGGCGACGGTGACAACCCTCGCCGGCTCGCTGTGCTCCCTGCTGCTTGCGGGGTCGCTGGCCAAGGCGTTCACCGGCAAGGGCCTGGTGCCGGACGCCGTGGTGGCGATGTCGAGCTTCACCGGAGCGGTGGCCCTAGCCGCCGCGGCGACGGTGATGCTCGCGACGGTGCTGGGCTTCCCCGTCTCGACGACCCACGGCCTGGTCGGTGCGCTGGTCGGCGCCGGGCTGGTCGCGGCGGGCTCGGCGGTCCACCTCGTCGCGCTGGGGAAGGTCTTCCTCGCCCCGCTGCTGTTCAGCCCGGTGGCCGCGTGCGGTCTGGCGGCGGTGGGCTACGTCGCAGCCCGGATCGCTCTCCGCCGGCGCGGGGTCGGCGAGATGGAGTGCGTGGTGATCGGCGACGAGCCGTTGAGCCCGCCCGGGGCCGAGCGGCCGTGCGACTGCGAGCCGCTCCGCCGCGGACGCAAGGAGATGCTTCTCGACGCGGCGCCCTTCCTCTCGGCCGGCGCCGTGAGCTTCGCTCGCGGACTGAACGACACGCCCAAGATCGTCTCCCTCCTGCTCGGCCAGGCGCTGTTCGCCCCGCAGTGGTCGCTCGTGCTGGTCGCCGCGGCGATGGCGGTGGGCGGGCTGCTCAATGCCCGCCGGGTGGCGGAGACGATGAGCGAGCGGATCACGCCCATGAGCCCGGGACAGGGCTTCGCCGCCAACCTGGTGGCGTCGGTGCTGATCACCGGGGCGAGCCGGTTCGGGCTGCCGGTGTCGACCACCCACGTCACCTGCGGCGGCCTGTTCGGGATCGGCCTGGTTACCGGCAAGGGGGACTCGCGCACGATCGAGAAGGTGGTCGCGTCGTGGGTCTTGACCCTCCAGGTGGCGGCGGTCCTGGCGGCGGTGTTCTACGCGATCGGGCTGTGACCGGGCGCTTGGCTCGTCCGCCGGCGGGGTAGAATCGGCCCAAGTGTGGGTCCGCATGCCCGCAGTGGTTGACAGCGGCTCGCCGAGATGGCAGACTCGGC